>JAAZEI010000307.1 GCA_012512355.1 Clostridiales bacterium
AGGGAGGAAGACTTGGACTTGTCTTTTTCTGACTGCGGTTTTTTCTTATTATTGTCTTTTTTGTGATCCTGTTGCTTGTCAGCCATGATAGATACCTCCTCATTTTTTTGAACCTATGGATTGGAACAGGGTATAATCCGTTTGACGGCGTTTTTACATATGAACCGCAAAGGAGGATTATCGATGCCGGATAAAGAAAAGAAAACTAAAAAAACCTCGAACGAATATTCGCAAAAGGCCCAGGAAAAAATTGCTGAAGTTATGAAGGAGTTTAAAGACGGCAAGTTAAAATCAAGCGCCGGTGACAAAGTAACCACCAGAGATCAGGCCATTGCCATCGGGATCTCAGAGGCTCGGGAGAAAGGGTATAAGGTTCCTCCTGAGGATGATAAAGAAGACAAGTAGGATACGACGATAAAACCCGGATGAGGAGGCAAAGCCATGAGCAAGAAAGAAAAAAACGGAATATCAAAGCACACTGACCAAAAAGACAGAGAGCAAAAGATTGAGCAGCGCAGCGCGGCCATAGAACCTGAGCAGCTTGACACCATGCCCGGCAAGGAAAACCAAATGGAGACCAAACCCATCTTTGATGATGATTTTCCCGGCATGCAGCGGCTTTTGGGCAAGGTGGCGCTCATCACCGGGGGTGACAGCGGCATTGGGCGCGCGGTTGCGGTGGCTTTTGCCAAGGAAAAAGCAAAGGTTGTTATCGTATATTTGAGTGAAACCAAGGACGCAAACGATACGAAGAGTTATATTGAAGGTTTGGGCGGCGAGGCGTTGCTCATCAAAGGCGATATCGGCGACAAGCAATTTTGCCAATCCGCTATTGAAAAAACAATGTCCACATTTGGACAGCTGGACATCCTTGTCAACAACGCCGGGGAGCAGCATCCCCAGGACGAGATCACTGACATTACACCCCAGCAGCTCCAGCAGACTTTCCGCACCAATATTTTTGGCATGTTCTATATGGTACAGGCTGCCTTGGAACATCTGGAGGAGGGGGCCAGCATCATCAATACCGCCTCCATAACAGCCTATGAAGGCAACAAGACCCTGCTTGATTACGCCGCCACAAAAGGCGCCATCACCAGCTTCACCCGTTCATTGGCGGTTAATTTAGCGCCCAAAAAAATACGGGTCAACCAGGTAGCCCCAGGCCCCATCTGGACGCCGCTGATTCCTTCCACTTTTTCTGAAGACCATGTGGACAGGTTTGGCGAAAACACTTTGATGCAAAGAGCGGCCCAGCCCGTTGAACTGGCTGAAGCCTATATTTTCTTCGCGTGGGGGAGGGCATCCAGCTATGTGACAGGACAGACAATTCATGTCAATGGCGGCAGGTTCCGCACGAGCTAAGGCAAGCGCGCAAAGAAGCTGCAAGATTTACAGGCTGTGAATCTTGCAGCTTTTAAATGTTTATTATGAAGATGCCGTGGGATGATGTGTTTTTCAACTTATCACTTATTCCTGTCCGTCAAGCAGCCTGGACAGGCTTTTTGGAGAAGAGGGCCACCACAAATGCTGTAGCTGGCAAGGCCATGAACAAGAGCAAGCCCAGACCATAATCGCCCTGTAGGCCAAAAATGATGCCCAGCGGCAAAGGGCCCACAGCGGAGGCGATGACAGTGCCGGTCATGGCGTAGCCGCGGATGACCCCTAAATGTTTGGTGCCAAAATAATCCGGCCACACAATGCCGTTGTTGACGGCCTGTATCCCCATCGCGATTCCATGGAGGGCAGAAAATATCAGGACAGCCGTCAGTGAATTCGCGAAAAAGAGAAAGAGAAGGGCAGCCAGCTCGATCAGGCTGACAAGCGCTGCCACATGGTGCTGGCGCAGGCGATCCATCACCTGGCCTGCCAGCAGGGTCACGGGAAAGCTGACGAGTGCTATCAGGCTTAGAGACAGGGCAGCGTTTTGCGCGGACAGGCCCTTGGTCGCGTACAGAGAGACCATATGAAAGGTAATGCCGGTTCCCACCAAGGGCAGTACCATCTGGCAGAAGGTCATGCCCCAGAAGGCAAATGTCCCCATCGCCTGCCTGGGCGTAAACCCTATTTCCTGGGTGTCATCATCCGCGCCAATTTTGCCCAGCGAAAAATCCTGCGCTTTGCCTATATCTTTGGGGCGGTTGAACATAAAAAAGTAAACCAGCGGCAAAAAAAGTATCCATAGGGCAATGCCCCAGACGCGCCACACAATGCGCCAGCCCAAAGTGCCCAGCAGCATGGCGTTGATCAGCGGCACCAGGCTGGAGGCCACGACCCCGCCCACAGACATCAGCGAGAAGGCCACAGCGCGCTTTTGGTAAAACCAGTTGGGCAGCAGCAGCGCCGGCAGAAATGTCATGGACCCCTGGCCTAAAAACCTGCCAAAGAAAAAGCCCACAAACACGGTGACAATGCTGGTATTGAAGCTGTTCCAAAAACAGGTGAGCCCCAACAGAAAACCGACTGCCAGCATGGTGCGCTTGATGCCCAAACGATCTGATATCTTGCCCACCATGAAGATGACCAGGCCGGATATCAGCGTGGCCAGAGAATAAAGGGTGGAGACGGTAGACCTGTCCAGACTCAGTTCATTCACATAAATATCTATGAAACCGGAAATAAAATAGGTCTGCCCGGGGGCGGAGAAAAAGGTAGACATCGCTGCGATGAAGATGATGACCCAGCCATAATCAAGCCGTTTGGGCTGGGCCAGGGGACTTTGCGGCAAAAACTTCATATCCTTGTCACGCTTTCTTTTGTCATGAGAGATATATGGTGTTTGTGATCTGTATAGATGATGCGCAGGTCATGTTCCTGGGCTAGCAAGGTCATGGCCTCCATCGTATAAAAAGCGATGTGCGTGGCCTCTCTGATGTAGGACCATTCAAGGAACTCACTATCGCTGATCGGCCGCAATGAGGTCATCAGAGACAGCACGGACTGGCTGTGCATGGCCCGGCGAAAGAGCGCAAAAACACTTCGGGGGTCTGGGATATGCTCCAGCACTTCTGTGCAGGTCAACAAGTCATAGGTTTTGCCCTCATAAACAGGCGCAGGGGCATAGAATTTATCATAAATATCCACGCAGAAGCCATAATCCCTTTGCAGGAGCTGCGCCAGGACGGGTTCAGGCCCGCTGCCAAAATCCAGGCAGGCTTTGCCGCGCGCAAAGGGCAGTGCAGCCTGCCGGAGAAAATCCTTCAGGAAACTGACATAACCCCTGTCATGAATGGAGTTGTTGTGGTTCTCGTATTCCTGGAATTCATCTTTAGCAGACAAAATGTCCGCGCGGTCTTTGAGGGTAAACCCGCAGCGAAGACAGCGGTGGTAAGTTGTCTCTGCCTTCTTGGTCGTATACAGGATAGGAACCGTCGATGCATGGCATATCGCACAATAAACCAATGGTTTCTCCGCTTTCAGTATATTTTGCGCTATCAGTCGATGATAGCGAGCAGAGTACAGTTTAGTGACAATAGCTAAAAAGGTCAAGAAATGGGATAACCCAGAAAAGCATCAAAAGGCCTATGAAGTTTGGTATAAGCTGTGAAGCGAAAGACAGCGTTTTGGCCAATCATCGCCAGGTTGCAAAGACTTGCAGTCATTTTAGTCTACCCTTGAGCATCTTAGTATAATATGTTAGAATACCAAATCAAGTTATTAAAGGC
>JAAZEI010000037.1 GCA_012512355.1 Clostridiales bacterium
CGTCCTCTTTTGCATTTAAGAGCAGCATAGGTTAAGACTTCTCTACACCATCTCCTGCTTGTTCGAGCATCGCGCTGGCAGGGCTGTTATGGTACAATATACGCAGTTATGTGAATTTCAGTGAGGAGACCAACATGAGCCAACCATCATCGCAATTGCGCGATATTCCCAGCATCGCGCAATTGCTTCATCACCCCTCAGCACAGGACCTCTTAAGGGATTACTCTCCTGCGCTGGCTGCCAATGCCCTTCGAGCTGCTACAGATGCTGTGCGCGATTCAATTTTAGCCGGACAAGCGATCCAGTCAAATCCTGAGCATATCATCGATGAGGCTCGATCAAGTCTGCAGCAAGGAGAAAAAATGCAGCTCCGTCCCGTCATCAACGCGACTGGCATCTTGCTGCACACCAATCTAGGGCGAGCCCCCATGGCCCAATGTGCAGGTGAAGCTGCCAAACAAGCGGCCATACATTATACCAACCTCGAATTTGACTGTCTTGCCGGCATCCGCGGTGACCGTCTTGATCCTATAAAATCCATCCTGCGTGACATCACCGGGGCCGAGGATGCGCTGGTGGTCAACAATAATGCAGCGGCTGTTTTGCTCGTCTTATCGTCTATAGCACAGGGTCGAGATGTCATTGTATCCAGAGGTGAACTCGTAGAAATCGGCGGATCTTTTCGGATACCGGATGTAATGACCCAAAGCGGATGTATGCTCAAAGAAGTCGGAACGACCAATAAAACCCGTCTGTCAGATTATGAACACGCCATCGGCGAAACGACGGCAGCACTGATGAAGGTACATTGCAGCAACTATAAAATGATCGGCTTTACACAGTCCGTGGGAGTGAAAGAATTGACCGCTCTTGCTCATAAACGTGGATTGCCCCTCATTCATGACCTGGGCAGCGGCGCCCTGCTGCCCTTGACGCCTTACGGCATGCCCATGGAACCCACGGCAAAAGAGAGCCTGTCACATGGTGCGGATGTGGTGTGCTTCTCGGCTGATAAACTGCTAGGCGGCCCTCAGGCCGGCATTATTATCGGCAAAACAAAATACCTAAATGCCATGAGAACACACCCCCTGATGCGGGCCTTGCGGGCAGATAAAATGACCCTGGCCGCTTTGGAGGTCACCCTCAAACTGTACAGGGACGAAGCGCTGGCCACATGTCAGATTCCCCTGTATCGCATGCTGCTGGAGGATATAGAGTGTCTGACAAAGCGTGCAGAGACCTTTTTGGCACTTCTGCACCCCAGGCTGCAAACACTATGTTCAATCGTGACTTCTCAGGCGCAGCTGGGCGGAGGTTCTGCCCCAGGCGAGATATTGCCCTCTATTGCTGTGTCCTTACAGCCTGATCACATATCGCTCAATCAACTGTACCTTCGCCTGATTGGCTGCGAATATCCGGTGATTGCACGCATACATGAAAACAGCCTGCTGCTGGATATGCGAACCTTAAGGGATGAAGAGTTATCTTTGCTGACACAGTCGCTGACTGCCGCTTTAGCCCACAAGGAGCAAGCATGAACAATCATGTTATCATTGGTACTGCAGGCCATGTAGATCACGGCAAAACCTGCCTGATCCGCGCTCTGACGGGAATAGACACCGATCGCCTGGAAGAAGAAAAGCGTCGCGGCATCACCATCGACCTGGGCTTTACCTACCTCTCCCTTCCAGAGGGAACCCAGGCTGGCATCATTGATGTACCGGGACATGAGAAATTTGTGCATAACATGCTCTCGGGAGCCGGAGGGATCGACCTGGCTCTGCTGGTTGTCGCAGCAGATGAAGGTGTCATGCCCCAGACCCGCGAACACCTGGGTATCCTGTCTTTGCTAGGCATGAAGCGCGGCTGTGTCGCAGTAACCAAGATAGACATGGTCGAAGCCGATTGGCTTGAAATGATGCTCGAAGAGTTAAAAGAAGATCTCAAGGGCAGTTTTCTTGAAGATGGACCCATTGTACAGGTTTCTTCCAGCACAGGCGCCGGCATTGATGATCTGCGCCGAATATTGTTTGAACTCGTGCGCAATACCCCAGCCAAAAATACAGATAAACCCTTCCGTCTTCCGGTGGACCGGATATTTATCATGCCGGGTTTTGGTACTGTCGTCACAGGCACCTTAATTGAAGGCAGCCTGCAAGACGGGCAAGAGGTGATGGTGTATCCCCAAGAACTCATGACCAAGGTGCGTAACCTTCAGGTGCACACACACACCGTATCACAGGCTCATGCCGGCCAGCGCGTGGCCGTCAATCTGCTCAGGATAAAAACTGAAGAACTGAAACGAGGCTGCGTACTGGCCCAGCCCGGCAGCCTGCAGACCAGTTATATGGTAGATGTTGCTATCAGACTGCTGCCCGAAGCCGGACGAGGTGTGCGAACTAACAGCAGGCTCCACTTTCACCATGGTTCTGGAGAGACACTATGTAAGGCAGTTTTGCTGGGAAGGTGTGAGGAACTGCTGCCCGGTCAAAGCGGCTATGCACAGCTGCGCTTTGAGCAGCCAATCGCAGCAAAGTCAGGCGATTCTTTTGTGCTGCGATTCTACTCTCCACTTGAAACAGTCGGAGGCGGCATGATACTGGATCCAAAACCTTATAAACATAAAGCTTCCAGTCTCAAAGCGCTGGAAAAGCTTCGGCTGATGTATGACGGCAGTGATGAAGACCGGGTTGAAGCCCTGCTGATTGAACACAGCCCTCATTATGTCCAAACCTCCGCCTTCAGCCTGCAAACCGGGCTGACTGCCAAAAAAATACAGGAGATTTTGCAATCTCTCAAAGCCGAAGGACGAGCAATTGAAATAACCGAAAAACTCTATTTGCATCACACTCACATGAAAACTCTTGGTGCAAATCTCCAAAAACTTCTCAATGACTTCCATACAGAGAATCCCTTGAAAGCCGGTATGCGAAGCGAAGAAATCCGCGGGCGTATCCTGCGAGACCTGGATGGCGCTGCAGCGGACCGAGTGATTGATGTGCTGGCGCAGCAGGGCTTTGCACACAAAAGCAACAATGTTTTTGCATTGCCGGGCGTCCATATATCCTTTTCCTCCAAACAAAAAGACACACTGGACAAGCTCATTTCTCTGTACAAAGATGCAGGCTTCTCACCGCCGGAAAGAAAACCGCTTCTGGACCAACACTCCCGCAATAAGGATATGCCCAAGGTACTTGACTATCTCATTGATGCAGGACATCTGATCCCTGTGGACAGCGAATTGTTCTTCCCAAGTGATCGCATGCAGGAGGCTCAGCGACTGTTTCAACAAATACAGGCTACAATGGGCGAAGTGAAACTTTCAGATTTTCGCGATGCCATCAATGCTTCAAGAAAATACGCTCTTGCCATCCTGGAATACTGGGACTTGCGAGGAAATACTAAAAAAACTGAAGATGGCAGGGTATTGGAAAAGCCGTTTGAAGGTTCGATTTAACCGTAACAATAGATCAAATTAACAATTGCGAAGCCATCGAATTTTTAATTAGTTGTATTTAGAACCTATGGTAAGATTGACAAATTGAGACAATTTGACTATCATCAATTGTCTATGGGAGCAGATGGGAGCTGGTGTGTCCCC
>JAAZEI010000308.1 GCA_012512355.1 Clostridiales bacterium
GATGAGATTTGGGCCAAAACAGGGACGTCCCAGGTGACTGTCGGCGGCATCAAGCTCGATCTAGAAAATAATGGATGGTTTGTGCTGCTCACGCCATTTAGCACTGATGCCGAAATAGCAATTATTACACAGATACCAAATGGTCTGTCAGGCGCTGAGACAACCGTCGCAGCAAAAATGTTTGTCGATTGGTGGATGACTAATCGACACCAGAGTATTGATGAGATTGCCCCACCTGTTGGCGGCAATGAATTGATGCCCTGACCGGAGAGGATAAAATGGGACAAATTATTATGTTGGCCTCCGGAAAAGGCGGTGTTGGTAAATCAACCCTTTCGGCTGCTCTGGGTGTAAGTTTGGCGCGTCGGGGGCTTAGATGCATGTTGTTGGATGCTGACGTGGGCCTGCGCAACCTTGATCTTATGCTGGGTATGCAGGATCAGGTTTTACATGAGCTGAGTGACTGCATCAAGCGTCGCTGCAGTTTGGACGATGCTATAGTTGCGCACAAATATTATCCCTCCCTTCATTTAATGGTTGTGGGACAAAATGTTCGGCCAAAAGATTTTGATAAAAAAGATCTGGGCCGAATACTAAAAACACTTCGCAGCAGATATGATATGATTATTATCGACGCACCTGCGGGAATCGGCCGTGGCATCAGAAATTTCTTAGGAATTGTCGATCGTTTTGTTTTAGTTGCGACAGCTGATGAGGTTTGTCTCAGAGATACAGAAAAAACTGCAGGCATTCTGATGGAACAAGGAGGAGACCATCCTTTCCTTGTGTTAAATCGTTACAGCAAGAAGCTTGAACGCAGGGGAATTTTGTCAAAGCCAGAAAACATCTCCTTAACGCTTGATTTGGTTCTTTTGGGGACAGTACCTGAAAGCAAACTAGTATACCCTGCACTTCTGGTTGGGAAAACCATGGCAGAAACAAGGGACAGAAGCGTTGCTGCAAGTATAGAAAAACTCAGCGATAGAATTCTAGGTATACACTCTTCGAATAATTCTTACAAGTACATGAAATTTGACCGATTTTTTAAGAGGAAGGCTAACATCTCATGATGCTATCTGAAGATAGGCGCACAAAACCGCATTTTGATATCTTTCTTTTGGTTCTTATGTATTTAATGATGATCATAGGTGTCATATTTATATCAGTCGCTACCTTTGATCCGGATATAAGCGCTGAAGTTCCGCTCCTTAACCGCATTCTGAATTCAAATTCAGGAAGTTGGCAAGCTATCTTTGTAGTTGCTTCACCTGCTGCTGTATGGTTTATTGTGTCTATACCCTATGAACATTTTCGGTCGTATTCGAGACTATATTATTATGGCGTTATTATCTTACTTATTGTGGTCTTGGGCGCTTCGTCAATCCGCAGTGTCAGCGCATGGCTGAGCATTGGTCTTGGCCGTATGATTCAACCTGCAGAATTTGCTAAGATCACTATTATATTAATGTTAGCCAGAACCATGGCCAACACCACAAAACCTATGGGTACTTTTACGGATGCTGTTCGAACAATTGCTATTTTTGCTATCCCCGCCGGTATTACTTTAATGCAAAATGAGCTTGGCTCAGTCATAGTTATGGCAGTCATATTTTATCTTATGATTTTCTTTGGCGGAACAGATTGGAAATGGCTGATGTTTTTGTTTGTGATAGCTGCCATCGCGATAGGAACCATCTTTATTTATGGTCTTATCAGCGGCTCAGAAAACTTCAGACTGCAGCGTGTTCTATCTTTTGTTGATCCAAGCTAGTATCCTCTCAGCGGCGGGTACCAAATACTCAACTCTGAACAGGCTATCGGTTCTGGAGGCATGACTGGAATCGGTATATTCGTTCCAGGTTCGCTAAGTCAGCTAAACTTTGTACCTGAAGACTGGACAGACTTTGTGTTTGCTACAGTGGGTGAAGCAGTGGGCTTCATAGGCTGTACCTTAATTGTTATATTTTATTTGGCGATGCTTTTGCGTATGCTGTATTTGGCACGCTACACTTATGATAAATTTGGACGAATGATCATTATCGGTGTGATGAGCATGCTGTTTATTCACGTCTTTCAAAATATCGCCATGACGATCGGATTGATGCCGATTACAGGGATTCCTTTGCCGTTTATCAGTTATGGCGGTTCAAACCTTTTGACGAATATTGCCGGTATTTCATTGGTTCTCAACGTCGTAAAGAATAGGTCGAATGCCATGCCGGTATATAGTATGCCCGTTACAATAGCTTCAACACATCGCAGTAAAGTCAAAAAGAAAAAGATATACGTCAATGCAACAAATCAAAATTAATAAGAATATTTTGACTGTACACCTCTTGTTATCTGCCTATTCTCATAGTATAATCGCCAATGCTTACAGCAGAACAAATAACAGCGTCTGAGAAGGGGTAAAGCAATTGTTTATCAAATGCCCAAGATGTGAACTTAATTATATGGTGGATACAGATAAGCTATGTAAAATCTGTTTCAGAGAAATCCACGGAGATGACA
>JAAZEI010000003.1 GCA_012512355.1 Clostridiales bacterium
CACTGGAGAGAGTTTTCAGGTTGACAACGATGGTGAATGTTTCTGCTGAAAATACGGGGGTCATGCTCAGCACTAGGGCCAGGGACAGGGCGATTGCCAGGATTTTTTTCATGTGGTGTTCTCCTTCTAATTTCTTTATTTTGAGTGGATTGCTCCACATCAGTTCTTTAGGAACAAGCGCTGGTTGTGAACATGTGCTTATGACACGCCAAAAAGCTTTCCGTCCGAATAATCCTGTTGTGTTCACTCGTCATCATGTTCCCTTTTACTGCTCACATTATAAAACATGCCTCTGGTCTTGTCAAGAAATTATCCCGTAAAATGGTTGAATACAATAGGGTTTTATACAGTGTTTCAGACGCTGAAAAACAGGGACTCCGCCCGCGCAAAGCGCTCGATAATACAATAAATAAAATAATATACCTCTGCATCAATTGCAAAGGCGGGGATTGGGCAGGCTTTATTGCTTTAGTCTTGTGCGGATTGATGGTTTCATCCTATGATTCAATTGATTCAATATGGCGCATTAATAGGTTCCTGCCAGATATGCGACAGCTCAGCACGAATCATCACAGGGAAAATTTGACAGGAACCTTGATTCTCACATCAGAACCCACACCCAGCTGCCCGGCAAACAGGCAGCCGGATGATTTGTTTGCAATCAGATGAAGTATTTTTTCATGAACTCAGGTGCCTCAGCATCATCAGCGCTTAAGCTTAGCACAAAGGTGATATTGCTGCGCTCTGCCAGACCCTTGAGATGTTCAAAGAACCACTCTGTCTGTTCGGGCTGCGCATTGACGAGTTTTAAAAAGGCATCAATGACCACATAGCTGATATCGAAATTTTGTGAAGCCATCCCGCACAGAAATCCGTAGAACATTTCCGGGCTGCTCATGCCATATTCGCCTGCATTGACAAAGCGCACTGGCTGCTGCACGTCAAACATATAGCGATTATCATCATCAATAAACACAACAATGCCGTTTTGTTCTTTAACGGCATTGTTGGCCATATCAATTATGCGTTTGGTTTTGCCGGAGCCTTTTTTACCGTGTACTACTTGAATCATGGCAAATTCCTCCTTGTTATGTGCTGTATTTTCATATCCTTAGTATACCCCAATGATTCTGAAAATACCAGCATGTTTTCTATAAATACAGTTGGGATTTATTTGGCTGGTCCATCTGAGGTTGAAATGACGGCCAATAACTCCTCCATGCTCATCCGAGGTATGAGTCGGCCGGCGGCGTTGTGGTGCCAGTCGATGCGGCAGATGCCCTGGTGAGGACAAAAGTCGCATGCGCGCCGTTTGTCTTCATATACAGCGGGAATACGCTCAATATCTCCTGCTACTATGCCGGCAGCCAATACCGCTGCTTTATGATGCGAATGGTCACATAAAGCCCGCATTTCCTCTTCTGTGAGCAGAGGCTTGTTTTTCTTTGGGCTACCGTCTTGATTAAACAAAGGGCCCAGGGTCTTTTGCGATGCCCCATCCATCAGACGCACCACGCGCAGATCCTTCAAAATGATGCCTGAGAGCTGCAGCCTTTTATCAGCTGCTTTGCGCGCGCTGTCGGCATCTTCTGTGTCAATCAAAGGATCCGTCAGCCGCTGGTAAAAAGCCCCGGCCGGGGTAGCATCGGGAAGGGCGCTCAGCGCCGCCTTTAAATAAATCAGCAGCTGCAATTGCGCTCCTGTGTAGATTTTCTCGGCACTCAAACTGGCGCTGCCGGATTTATAATCGATGACGCGCAGATAATCCCCCTCATCCCCTTGGTATTGGTCAAGCCTGTCAATGATGCCGTGCAGTTCAATGAGGCTGCCATCCGGCAAGGTCAGGAGAATTGGCGGCAGGATGCCTCCCTGGCCAAAACGCAGTTCCGTGAGGGCCGAGCGAAATGCGCCCTGCCTGGCGCCCTCCGTCACCACCCAGGCCATCCGGCGGGCAACCTTGACATAACTTTGGGATACCGTGCGCAAGCGCGCTGTATCATAAAATGGCAAATCTTTCCACGAGGCGACAAGGGGCTCTATCGCGGTATCCATCAAACTTTCAGCAGTTTCTCTTTCTACTTCAGGCCAGGCCTCATCCTGCTGAGCAAGCTGGGTGAAGCGGTCCATGGCGTCATGATAAAACCGTCCGGTATCTACAGGTTCTATCGTCCATTCCCTCAGCTGGTGGGGCTTTAACCCATAGTCAACAAAATGGCGAAACGGGCAGGAAGCATAGCTCTCCAGCCTTGACACAGAAGAGCGCTGCGTATCAAAAATTGATTCAGCAGCCCTTTTCCCAATGCCCTTGACAGGTGTCTCTCCCTGCATGCTGTCAAGCAAAGCCCAGGCTTGTTTTACATATTTTTCATCCTGCCCCATCCAGGCCCAGGCTTCTTGCCAGATGCCGCTCAAATCTCCCTTTTGAAGCTTAAGCGCCAGGGTCTCCAGGGCAGGGTTGGGTGAAATCGGCAGGCTGGCAGCGTCATCCGCACGTCCGGACAATGCCCCGCCTTCTTCTATGAGAAGCGGGAATATTCTCTGCAGATCTTTTACTTGGCTCAGAGGGTAAAGGACGCCGCCTTCTTCATTGGCCAGCGCATAACTGACATACAGCCTCTCCCTTGGCGCGGACATTGCCTTTAGCAGATCCAGCACAGCCATCGTTTCTCGGCCGGCAGGATCAAGACCAAAATGGCTTTTAAATACCTGTTGCGCTTCGAGTGTTTCTTCCTTTGTCAGGAGCCCATCATCTGCAGCTGACAGCACACCCTCATTGAGTCCGGTGATAAAGACGGCTTTGGGACGATGCGGCAGAAGATTGCCCAGCTGCCCTACCTGGATGTGTCCGCTGCCCTGGGGAAGGCTGGCTATCTCCTGCTGAGACATGCCGTTTTCAAGCCATAAAGAGAAATGTTTCAGCGGAATTCGCTCTTCATCCATCAAGGCTGACATTTGTTCAAAAATCGCCTCGACAAGGTCAAACACCTGCCGAAGCTGGACAGCCTGTTTTTCTAAATTTTCCTGTTCAAGCTGCTCTTCCAAAGCCTGCGCTTTTACATAGACGCCGCTTTCTTTGAGAAACTCTATCAAGCTTTTGAATGAATCTGTACAAGTCTCTGCTTCCACCATCTCTTTATGCAGAGACTCAAGAGGCTGGACAAGTTTAAGCCGCAGCGATTCGAAAATTTCTTTTTCTTCTTCTTCACCACGGGTAAAAGGAGCCAGCCATTTCTGCCTTTTTATGCCGTAACCTCTGGCGTAATTCAGCAGAGCCCAGCCTTCGGGGTCCGTCAGGGGTGAAAAACCGCTTTTAATATAATCTTCCATATCCTCACTGCGGTATCCATCCGCCGCGCAATCCAGCGCGCTGAGCATTGCCCGAACGATAGGATGCGCTGTGAGGGGCAATTTATCCGCCAAATAATAAGGAATCCCATAGCTTTCAAAAGCAGACGAAATAAGCCCGCGGTATAAGGGCAGATTCGCGCACAGTATCATGATGTCATCAGGGCTCAGGCCCCGCCTAAGCTCCAGCACGATGAGCTGGGCCATATACTGCACTTCCTGGTAAGGCGTTGGCGCGGCATACAGCCGCAGGTTGAGAGGAGGTGAGGCAAAAGCCAGGCTGGGCAGGCTGAGCAAACTGCTTTCCAAATGCGCCAGGTCATTGGAGGATGCCAGAGGAAGCGTTGGCAGCCACTGGAACTCATACTTCAGATTTTGTTCTTTTAATCTGTCCATGAACCGAACAATGCTCTGCTGCACTGTGCGAAAAGCATCTCCATCCCGCGCTTGCGCCCTGTCAGAGACCATGTAGACAGACATATGCCGGGCCTGACTTCCCAGACTCAGCAGAATGTCTGACAGAGACTCCGTCATCACATCAAAGCCATAGACATAGACACTTTTGTTTTGGAACATGCTTGATTTTTCTAAACGGCCAAGCATGTCTGCCGCAACATCTTCACGATCGGCAAAACGGCCCTCCAATATTTCCTCATAAGCTGATAAAATAAGCGCCGTATCACGAAGTTTGCTCCACAGCGGTTTATCCCCCTCAGCCCTTTGCGCCGCCTGCAGCAGGTCATCGGCGCTGATATGCAGCCCTTTGAGGGTGGAGAGCATTTGGCTCATGCGTTTGACAAAGCCCGGCCGGGTATCTGAGCCGGTATAAAAAGTCAGCCCTTTTGCTGTCTTCTGCAGCGCGCGGGTGAGGGCAATGAGCTTTCCCCTCTCATCGATGCGGGTGCGAACATCCGCGCTGAAGTTTTCAAACACCCGGTATTCAAGCCGTGAAGGGGACAAAATTTCCAGCCTGAAAAAACCGGGCAGACGAAGGTCACGCAGCAAATCACGCTCTGCCTGCAGGGTATATTGCTCCGGTACAAGCAGCACAACCTGCTCCCCCGCCCCGTAGGCTCCAGAGACTTCCAACAGCATCGGCTCCCACAGGCGATGAGGTCTGCCGCAAATGATATCAATCATGTCTGCCCTCCATGTGCTCATTTTATCATAGCCAAGAGAAGAATTGAAGCAGAACAGACTATTTGCCTGCCATTTTTGCCTGTGTTATACTGACGTGTACTAATGCCTTAATTTAGGGAGGAAGACATGCCGGCAGAATCATTTGATAAGGAATCAATCAAGCAGTCTATTTTGGGCAAGCTTCAAAGATATAATGGCAAGGTCATTGAAGAGGCCAGCCCGGCACAGATATATCATGCTGTTGCCTCCACCGTGCGCGATCAGATTATGCAGCGGTGGGTTAAATACCGTGAACAGGACAGAGACTATACCGGCAAACGCCTGTATTACATGAGCATAGAATTTTTAATTGGCAGAAGTCTGTATAACAATGTGCTCAACCTCTGCAGTACCCAAGTTTATACCCAGGCGCTCACAGAGCTTGGTGTTTCCTGGCAGGAAATTATGCCTTCAGAGCCAGAGCCCGGGCTGGGCAATGGCGGGCTGGGCCGGCTGGCCGCCTGTTTTTTGGACAGCTTATCTACATTAGATCTGCCTGCGATGGGATGTACCATTCGATATGAGTATGGCCTGTTCAAGCAAAAATTGACAGATGGCCAGCAGATTGAACTGCCCGACGACTGGCTCAGCAACGGCAATGTATGGGAGATGCCGGCCACCGAGGACAGCGTGGACATACAGTTTGAAGGCACGGTTGTCAGTCATGAGATTGCGGGCCGCACGGTCTTTTCTGTTGAAGGGGGCCGGGTGGTTGAAGCAGTGCCCTACGATATGCCCGTTGTAGGCCATGAAGCAGATACCATCAACAGCCTGCGGATGTGGCGCGCCAGAAGCCGCACAGCGATGGATTTTGGCACATTCTCCAGCGGCGACTACCGCAACGCATCCCTTGAGCAGGATCTGGCCAGCATCATTTCAAAAGTGCTTTATCCTGAAGATAACCACTATGAAGGCAAGACGCTGCGCCTGAGCCAGCACTACTTTTTGGCAAGCGCTACCCTGCAGTATGCGCTCAAAGATTTTAAACGCCGCTTTGGCAATGATTTTTCAAAACTTCCTGAAAAAGTTGTCTTTCATATCAATGATACTCATCCTGGTTTCGCGATACCTGAATTGATGCGCCTGCTGATGGACCAGGAAGGCCTGGGTTGGGATGAAGCGCAATTGATTACCACACGCTGCATTGCCTATACCAACCATACCGTTATGCAAGAAGCGCTGGAGCGCTGGCCTGAGGATTTGGTGCGGCGGCAGCTGCCCCGCATCTACATGATTCTCGAAGAGATGAATCGCAGGCTATGCGATATGCTGTGGAATAAATTCCCCGGCGACTGGGATAGAATTGCCCACATGGCTGTTTTGGCTTATGGTCAGGTACATATGGCCAACCTTTGCGTCGCTTTCAGCTACAGCGTCAACGGCGTGAGCCGCCTGCACGGTGATATTCTCAAAAAAGATACATTTAACAATTATTATCAGCTCTCCCCGGATAAATTTAGCTATATTACCAATGGCATTACCCATCGCCGCTGGCTGCTGGCCTGTAATCCGCGGCTGGCAGGGCTGATTAATGAGGCCATTGGCACATCCTGGCAGCATAATACCCAGCTGCTGGAGGCCCTGCTGCCCTACGCGGATGATCCCGCATTTCTCGAGCAGTTTGCACGCATTAAGCAGCACAACAAAGCTAATTTCGCTCAATGGATATACCATCGCCAGGGAATCAAGCTGGACACTGAGACGATGTTTGATGTGCAGGTCAAACGGCTGCACGAATACAAGCGCCAGATGCTCAATGCCCTGCACATCCATGTCCTCTATAACCGCATCATGGATGACCCCAGCTTTGATATGGTCCCCCGCACCTTTATCTTTGGGGCCAAGTCAAGTCCCGGTTACGTCAAAGCCAAGCTGATTATCCGCTATATTTTGGCCTTAGCACGGCTGATTGACAGCAGCCCGCGTGCCAGGGGGATGCTGAAGATCCTGTTCATTGAAAACTATAATGTGTCGGCGGCGGAAATCCTGATCCCCTCGGCTGAACTCTCCGAGCAGTTATCAACCGCCGGGAAGGAAGCCAGCGGTACGGGCAACATGAAATTTATGATGAATGGCGCGGTCACCATCGGCACGATGGATGGCGCCAATGTTGAGATCTCCGAACAGGCAGGCCAGGACAATATCTATATTTTCGGCATGCGCGCTGATATGGTCAATACCATGTACCAAACCGGCGGCTATTCCCCCATCAGCATCTATGAGAAAAACATTGAAATCAGAAAAGCGCTGACACAGATGATTGACGGGACCCTGTTCCCGGACAATCCTGCCTTGCTGCAAATGCTCTACCACGATCTTCTCTTTGACGGCCATGGCGGAACACCCGATCCCTATTTTGTTCTCAAGGATTTTGGTTCCTATTCTATGGCCCAAAGGCGGGTCGACAGTGACTATCAGGACAAAGAAGGATGGCTCAAAAAATCCGTTGTCAACACAGCCATGAGCGGATTATTTTCAAGCGACAGAAGCATCGCGGAGTATAACGATGCCATCTGGCACCTGACATGATGAGATAACAAATCATCACGATATCTTAAGCTTAACAGATGATAGGAAATGACCTTGGAACATCAAAAATACAATGTAAGATTTATCTCAGTCGGCGGTGTGATAGCAGGCTTGTACATTGCCCTGACGGCTTTGTTTGCCCCCATGAGCTTTGGCGCCATACAGTTTAGGGTATCAGAGGCCCTGACCTTACTGCCCATTGTGTCCCCTGCGGCGGTCCCCGGTCTTTTCATCGGCTGTCTGCTGAGCAACCTCATCCTTGGAGCACCCTGGCAGGATGTCATCTTCGGAAGCCTGGCAAGCCTACTGGCCGCTGTCTTGACGCGCTATTTCAGACGCAGCTATTGGCTGGCCGCCCTGATGCCCGTTGTCATGAATGGCCTGCTCGTTGGCGGTATGCTGTCAGTCGTTTTTGCGCTGCCTTTCTGGGCCACCGCCGCGACGGTGGCACTGGGGGAGGCTGCTGTCACCTATATGCTGGGCATTCCCCTCATTGAACTGATGCAAAAGCGATTTGGTGATAAGCTAAGCAGGTATTTTTAACTTCTCTTGGCTGAACCTCTTCATGATGGTATCAAAAAGCTGTTTCACGAAAGTAAAACAGCTTTTTGATTTTAGAGCAAATTGCGACATCGCAGCGCGCAAGGCTGTGCAGTATTTTTGTCTGGGACAAGAATCGGGACGCAGACGCAGTATCACTGCCCCCAGAGAACTGCGACACAGTCCGAGGTAAAAGACAAGTCAGCACGTGCGCTGCGATTAGTTAATTTGTTCTATACTATTGGAATGAGTTCATGTACATATGCTTTTATTCCGGGGCCTCACGCCACCGTTGGTTCAATCGTTTGGCGGAGGAAGCAGCCATCATCTGAGGTGACAGTTGGGCATAAAAAAGGTGACAGTCCAGGTGACAGATAGGGTGACAGATAAAACTGTCACCTTTTTCAACGTGACCGCCAGTGACAGAGATGACAGATTTTGTGCAATAAGTTAAAAATAGGGAATTAGGCTGAATAAAAAAATATATTGCAGAATACGCAGCCTAAATGCCGAATATGAGAGTGTTGGGAAAAATCTGTCACCTCTGTCACCTTTGTGAATTTCGAGCAAAGAAATGTAAATTTATATGAGGCAAGTTACAGGACAGCTTGTGACGCTTGGCTTAAATAAGCTGCGAATTCGCTTCCCGCTGCTCAATCATATCCTTCACCTTCATCAGGCGGATGAGCGCACCTCGCTCATTCTCCTCAAGCTTCATGGTGATGTAGCGAATGGTGTCTTCAAACTGCGGTATCATGACATATTCAAGCGCATTGACGCGGCGGCGAATTTTCTGAATTTCGTCCGCCAAAAGGCTGGAAGTCTTTTCTTTTTCGGCAAGATGAATTAAACTTGGCAAAACTTCTGCCATGGTTTCAATCGCGTTGTCAAGCTGCGCTGAGGTATCCGCCATGCCATAGGGCAGGCTGCCCTGCGTCAGGCTGTCTTCGTCAATCGTATACTGCGGCACAGGGACAGAGAGAATGTTTGTCCTGCCTACGCTGATAGCTGCCTGCCTGGCCGGATACATCAAAGCCTGCCTGAGGCTGCCCGGATCCATCACAGCGCGCGCCAAAGCAAAATCATTGAGGGCATAGCCGAGTAATTTTTCCACTTTTTCTCGAAGAGAATAGTTCTCCCGAACCAGCAGGATAAAGCGGCGCACCAATTCATCGCGCTTATCTTTGAGCAGCTTATGTCCACGTTTGGCAGTCACCAGGCGGCGCTTCATCTGCGTAAGCTCCATGCGGGTGGGGTTCACCTGCAAAACGGCCATTTACGCTTCCTCCTCGTGCTGTCTGGGCATATAAATATCCAGCATATCGTCGCGTATGCGCTTGAGCTCGGCCCGGGGCAGGAGCCGCAGCAATTCCCAGCCCAAATCCAGGGTCTCCTGGATGCTTCGATTGGTCTGGTAGCCTTGGGACACATAGCGTTTCTCAAAAGCATCCGCAAAAACAGCATATTTCTTATCCATGTCAGACAAAGAGCTTTCCCCCAGGATAACGGCCAGTTCTTTGGCGTCCTTGCCTCTGGAATAGGCTGCAAACAGCTGGTTCATGGTGGCTGCATGGTCAGCGCGGGTCTTGCCTTCACCGATGCCCTTGTCTTTGAGCCTGGAAAGGGAAGGAAGCGCGTCGATGGGCGGAATGACGCCTTTTCGGTATAGCTCACGGCTGAGGATAATCTGTCCCTCGGTGATATAGCCCGTCAAATCGGGGATAGGGTGGGTCTTATCGTCTTCGGGCATGGTGAGGATGGGGATCTGGGTGATGGAGCCCGCCTTGTCTTTGATGCGACCGGCGCGTTCATAGAGGCTTGCCAGGTCGGTATACAGGTAGCCGGGATAACCGCGCCTGCCGGGCACTTCTTTTCGTGCCGCGGAAACCTCGCGCAGCGCTTCGGCGTAGTTGGTCATGTCTGTCATAATGACCAGCACATCCATTCCCTTTTCATAAGCCAGATACTCTGCTGCCGTCAAGGCCATGCGCGGTGTGGAAATGCGCTCAACAGCAGGATCGTTGGCCAGGTTCATAAACAGCACCGCTCGCTCGATGGCGCCTGTTCGCCTGAAATCGCTGATGAAATAATCTGCTTCTTCAAATGTAATGCCAATGGCCGCAAACACGACCGCGAATTTGCTGTCATCGCCCAGCACCTTGGATTGCCTGGCAATCTGGGCAGCTAACTGCGCATGGGGCAAACCCGACCCTGAAAAGACAGGCAATTTTTGACCTCTGACCAGCGTATTGAGCCCGTCAATCACCGAGATACCCGTCTGTATAAACTCACTGGGGTAATCCCGGGCCGCGGGGTTGAGGGGGACACCGTTGATATCCATGCGCTTTTCAGGAATAATCGCAGGTCCCCCGTCTTTTGGATTGCCCATGCCGTCAAAAACACGGCCCAGCATATCCATGGACACAGAAAGTTCTATGCTGCGCCCTAAAAACCGCGCGGTGCTGGTATCCATTCTCAGGCCCTGGCTGCTTTCAAAAAGCTGGACCAGCGCTGTATCGCCATTGACTTCAAGCACCTTGCCGCGGCGGATTTCTCCATTTTCCTGGCGTATCTCGACCAGTTCGTTGTAGGTGACGCCGCTGACCTGATCCACCAGCATCAGGGGACCTACAAGTTCACGGATGGTGCGGTATTCCTTGAGCATCTCAGTACCCTCCCCGGTTGATCAGCGCGTCAGCCTGGTCGGCCAGCTCTGTTTCTATTTTGTCAAAGTTTTCAAGTGAGTCCTCAGGCACATACTTGGCTCTGCCAATGCGCTCGCGAACCGGCATGTTAATAACGTCGGACAAATTGACCCCTGCATCTAGCGCCATTTGGCCCTTGTCACCATAATCCAGAATTAGGCGAAGCATCAGCAGCTGTTTTTGAAGTGAGGTATAGGTATCAACATCATCAAAAGCGTTTTGATGCAAATAGTCTTCTCGGATGGACCTGGCGACTTCCATGGTCAGCCTGTCCCTCCAGCCAAGCGCATCAGTACCCACCAGGCGCACAATCTCTTCCAGCTCGCTCTCCTCCTGGAGGATTCGCATGGTCTTTGCCCTCAGTTCATTCCACTCAGGTGAAACGTGATCGGTAAACCACTCAGAAAGATTGTCCGAATACAAAGAATAAGACTGCAGCCAATCTATCGCCGGGAAATGGCGCTTATAGGCCAATTGCGCTGACAAGCCCCAAAAGACCTTGACTATGCGAAGGGTAGCCTGCGACACAGGTTCTGAGATATCACCGCCGGGGGGAGAAACAGCGCCAATGGCTGTGATAGCCCCTCTGCGGTCATCGCTTCCCAGGCATTGAACCAGACCGGCGCGTTCATAAAACTCCGCGATGCGGCTTGATAAATACGCAGGGTAGCCTTCTTCACCGGGCATTTCTTCCAGGCGTCCGCTCATCTCGCGCAAAGCCTCTGCCCAGCGGCTGGTCGAGTCGGCCATGATGGCGACACTGTAGCCCATGTCACGGTAATATTCGGCGATGGTGATGCCGGTATAAATGGAGGCTTCACGCGCCGCGACGGGCATATCTGAGGTGTTGGCAATCAGCACCGTTCGCTTCATCAGCGTTTCCCCGGTACGGGGGTCGTGCAATTCAGGAAACTCTTTGAGCACGTCAGTCATTTCATTTCCGCGCTCTCCGCAGCCGACATAGACAATAATATCCGCATCTGCCCATTTGGCCAGCTGATGCTGAACAACAGTTTTGCCCGAACCAAAGGGACCCGGAATGGCCGCTACACCGCCTGACGCTATGGGA
Source organism: Clostridiales bacterium (assembly GCA_012512355.1). Taxonomy (GTDB): domain Bacteria; phylum Bacillota; class Clostridia; order Christensenellales; family Aristaeellaceae; genus UBA1038. The sequence goes on from JAAZEI010000003.1 coordinate 11,368, forward strand.
AACAGGGTGTCGATGACCCTTTGTCCTGTGACCATCGGGGAGGTGGGATAAAGCTTTTCACGATAGGGGCGGCCCTGACGCACCGGCCAGCGCTGCATCATACTCAGATGCTGTTCTTTGCCGTCTGCTGCAGTCAAAACGCAGACTGTATCTTCTACTTTAGCTAAGCCCCTATGAATGGATTTCACTGTGCCGGCAAATCCTTTGGGGACCATGATGCGGTGCTCAATGACAGGGCTTTCCTGAACGGTGCCAATAATATCACCATGGGATACCTCATCTCCCACCGCTGCTTTTGGGGAAAACGCCCACTGCTTTTGGCGGTCAAGAGAGGGCAGTTCGATGCCGCGGGTGATGCGATCGCCAGCCTGCTCATAAATGCGCTGCAAAGGCCGCTGGATGCCGTCAAAAATAGACTCAATCAGACCCGGCCCCAGTTCAAGAGATAGCGGCGCTCCGGTGGACTCAACGGGTTCACCCGGACCCAGACCACTGGTTTCTTCATATACCTGAATAGAAGCCTTATCGCCGCGCAGCTCCAGGATTTCTCCAATGAGATGATGACGGCTTACCCGCACAACATCATACATGCGCGCGTCTGTCATCCCCTCTGCTACAATCAGCGAACCGGCAACCTTAATGATTTTTCCCTGGGCCATGCTGCTATTCCTCGTTTCTGTCTTGTTTGATTAAAATGTCGGCACCGATGGCTTTGATGACATTTTCACGCACACGCTGCGTCCCGTAACCATCTGACCCGCCGATCCCCGGAATGGGAATGACGGCAGTATCGGGTGTCTGCTCATACCTGCTGATCGCCTCGGGCGCCATGCGCGCAGCAGCCTCGGTGATAAAAATCAGAGGGACTTTGTCCCGGCTCAGCCGGTGGAGGGCCTGCGTGACTTCATCGGCTGTCACAGCGGGAATGGTCATGGCGCCGATGGCTTTAAACGCCAATATGACATCGGCTTCGCCCACAGCGCCCATACGAAGTTTATCGGCCATACGCTTCACGCAGCCTTTCGCGGATTAGATATTCCGAAAACCCGTTGCGTTTGCCGGCCATAATCAGCCGCACAGCGCCGCCTTCGCGCTCATGCGCAAGAAGCCAGCCTATGAGCGCTTCAATGGCGAACGGCTCGTGGCGAAAGGGCCGGAACAAGGAAAGAAGATAGTCATCTGATACTTTTTCAAGAGCGGGGATGGCCTTGTGGTTGAGCAGCGCCGCGGAAAGGACTGCCCTTATCCCCTGGCCATAAGATAAAAACAAGCGGGGCAATTTCTCAGGAGTATCCATGAGCGCCAGCCAAACCTTGTTTGAAATGGTGCCTCCGGGCAGTAAAAGGTCATCCATGGAGAGAGTCCTCTCTTTCATGGCAAGCAGTCTTAAAAAAGTGACCGCATTTTGCAAATCCGCTTTGGCGCTGAAGTAGTCGGCAGCGGCCTTGGATTTGCTTTTTTTCAGGTTGTGTTGAACAGTTTTGTAATAAGCCTGGTCAATTTTCGCATCAATCTCCATCGGGTTGATGCCAAGGACGATCCTTTTTTCAAGCGCGGTCATTGCGGCTGCAAATTCAGCCGGCAGTTTATTGTAGACATGTTCAAGGACCGCATGGCGCAGTGTGTCGGGTGATAAGGTACCGCATAAAGACAAGTCTTCTGACGGCTCCCCTAAAATCCTCGCTTTAAATAAGGTTTTCAAATTTTGCGCGTCATAGCGAAGAAGGAAAAGATCGGTGAGCTGCCCATCGGGGGTAATCTCGCGAATTTTGGCGCAGGCCAGCTCCTGCATCTGAACACTTAAACGGCCAATATCCTCATCTTCCGCGCCGGACCAACCCATTTCTGCCAGGGCATGGCGTGCGTCTTCAAAGCTGGGCGCAGCCAGAAGGCGCTCGAGCTGGGCCTCTCCCAGGGGCTTCCTGGCAGTGGCACGTACACGGCCTACGGCATAGGCTATGCTTGGTTGCGGCATGAAAGCCCTCCTTTACAGGGTGTTATCGGGGAACAGGACAGCAGCGACAGCAGGCTCCAGCGCCTCTCGTTTATCATTTAAAAGCGCTTCCATTGTGCAGTGCAGTTCGCTTTGAGGCGTTTTTAATACAAGGCCGGAAACATTCCCGACCTTTTGGCCGCTGTCTGTGAGGCGGCCGGGTTTTCCAAGTTTTATCAGACTGTCATTTGCCCTTTGAACAAATTCCGCTGTGAAAAAGCTGCTGTTGATGCTTCCAACCAACATCATCTCGTCCCCTGATGCATTGCTTTGAATCAGGCTTAATATAATGTCCGCCGTTTTCTCAGGAGACAGATGGTGGAGCTTGTCCAGGGCCATCGAAAAAGAGCGATCAATCAGTCTGCGTTTGGCAGTCAGCTGATCTTTTCTGAATTCGAGTTCCGCCAGCCGGCCCATGCGATCAGCCAATTGGACGGCCTCACGCGCCGCGCGCTTTTGCGTATCGTCTTTGAGCTGAGCGGTGAGCATGTCTGACTGTTCTTGTATCGTCAGCACACGGTCCTGCGCTTCAAGAAGCGCCCGCTGGGCTGCCTCTTGGGCATCCCGGCCGATGATGTCAAGGATGGCTTGTGTGTCCATTTGCGCCACCTTTACAGCGCGATGGCGTTAACCATCAGGAAGGAAGCCAGGAGTGCCAAAACAGCATAGGTTTCAACCATAACAATCATGGTGATGGCTTTGCCTGACATTTCAGGATGCTGGCCCACCATGAGCATGCCCGCAGACGCAACTTTAGCCTGGTGAACAGCCGAAAGGTAACCGACAAAACTAATGGGCAATACAGCGCCAATGAACATCAGGCCCTGCAGGTCGCTGACAAGTTTCATATTGCCGCCCAAGGCGCCTGTATTGACCAGAATAATCACGGCGATCAAAAAGCCATAAATGCCCTGGGTGCCGGGAAGAATCTGAAGCACCATGAGCTTGGAGTTGACTTCCGGATTTTCCGAAGAAACACCTGCTGAGGTCTGACCTGCAAGGCCAACACCTTTGGCAGAGCCCCAGCCTGCACCGATGACTGAGATACCCGCAGCCAGGAAGGCCAGGAATTGACCTAAGCTAAGTCCGAGATTTTCCATAACGATACTACCTCCGAATTTGATTTTTTGCTATGTCAGCGCGTTGCGCTTACGAAGCGTCTTTGACGCGAACGTATCTGGGTGAGATGCGAAGGGGTTTAAACGGCTTGCCGCCTTCCTGATAAAACTTCCCGAAGAACTCAATATACTGAAGCCGGCAGGAGTGTACATAAGCGCCCAGGATGTTGATGGCGGCATTGAATAAATGCGCGCCCACAAACAGGAAGATACCCAGGATGATGCCGATGATGCCGCTTGACATGACCATCCCGACCAATTGATTAATGACCATGCCGATCACGCCGGTGGCCAGGCCCATGCCAAACAAGCGAATATAGCTTAATAAATCAGATATCCATCCGGTTACGCCATACAGGGCGCCCAAGCCGGAAATCAGACGTTTGAATGGGTTTTTCGATTTATCACGACCGGCAGTCAGCACGATGATGGCAGCGCCTGCTATCGCCAGCCATTTGCCAAAAACTGCCGTTTGCGGCAAAACCAGCAGCCCCGCGCCAATGACCAGCATCATCCAGCTGAACTGGTCAAAAAGAGCGGACCAGGGCTTGCCGTCCCGGAAGTTGACATACGCGCCAAGAGACAAACCGGCAAACAGATGAAGCGCGCCAATCCCCAGGGATACGCCGATTACCGGCAGAGAATTGTTGACCGGATCAAACAGACTTGGCCAGGGGCTGAACCCAAACCAGGTATTGTACATGGCTCCCCAGAAAATGGTGGCAAGTCCGCCGCTTGCG
>JAAZEI010000309.1 GCA_012512355.1 Clostridiales bacterium
CGTTTATGGATTGGTGCTGACAAATGGCTTTTTCCTGTCCATTTCTACGACTTCTGCGGTGCTACACTTTTCGTGCTCATTTGCTGCAATTCTAGTTTAGCAAAAACAGTAAACAAGTTATTTTACTGCGCGACATCTTTACCAGCACTATTTCTGCACAACCAATTCCTTATTCAAATTCATCATTGGCATAGTGAATATTGATGTTTGGATATTTGTGAAGCCAATTACAAGTCAAAAGGTTCAACTCGGATGCAGGCAGTTGAAAGATTTTATTTCTAAAGAGCGAACAGGCATGACCTGTTGATATAAAAAGTGAATCATTGAAGCGATAGGCTGCGCTACGCGCAGTCCGGATAAAATTGATGTATGTAGAAATAGTTCTTGTATACATTCCATTCAGTTCATGTAACTGATAATTTCGGCTTCGCGAATCAAATTTTGTGATATTTCAAGACTTTTTGAAAAGAGAACTCAATATGAATATTCTTCTTACCGGTTTGATAACTCCCATGATCAGTGCTATGATCCCCCGATTACAGCGCAATGCTCATCATGTGACAATATCAGCAGCGGGGTTATATGAAGTGGATGAAAATAAGGCTCCGAATAAGACGAAACGCATAACCAAGGAAGTGCAAAAAATTCTTCAGGGAAAGCGTTACCAGGCTCTTATTTTTTTCTATGCTTATCAATGCGAAGAAACGATGGATGATGTTTCGGTGCAAGGGACTATGCTCGATGATCTGTTTGAATATCAGCAGGCAGCCGCGCAACATGGTGTGAAGCATTTTATTCTGATCACCGACCAGCGAGTCTTCGGATCAGTACAAGATTTAGCAGAAAGCCAAGCCCCAGCGCCCGATACTTCAGCAGGCATCCTTATCAAGGCAGCTGAGGATTATTTGCTTTCCAGCGGAGCTGATGGGGTGGAAAAGCTCATCATACGCGTTACAAATCTGTATATGCCCGGACAGCAGGATGCTTTTTTTAGCCGTGCCTTGATATGTGCTCAAAACAATGAACCTATGCTCATTGAGGCGACAGAGGAAACTCCTTGCGATTTTTTGCACGCAGATGATCTTGCGCAGTGTATTTGTCTCGCCATTGAGTCGGATATTTCGGGAATTGTGAATCTTGCATACGAGGATCAGTCTACATATAAAAGCGCCATAAACCTTGTTCTGAAACATCTCCCGGGGCTTACAGTCACCTACTCCGGCAAAAGTGAGCGGTACGAATCTTTAAAAACCTCACAAGCAGTTAAAAGATTAGATTGGGTGCCCCGCCACCACTGGATGCAGGAGTTGGGGGAGATTCTCGCTGTGGACGATGAGAAGCTGCAAAAACGCAACCCGCTTCACGTCCTGACAAATCAGGGAAGCCGTCTGCTTAACAAAATGATTCCCTGGATTGAACTCGTTTTATTTGGCGGACTTGCCTTTTGGCTTACTTCAATATCTAAAGTGTATGCGAATTTCCGCATTGCAGATTACTGGCTTTTCTACCCGATATTGATGGGCAGCCTGCATGGCGGTCCCATTGGCATCGCAGCAGGGCTCATCGCATGTGCTTTTTTTGGGCTGGATTGGGTGAGGGAGGGCAATGATTTATATCGTTTGCTTTATAATATAGATAATTGGCTGCCACTAATGATGTACATGCTTGCAGGCGGCTTATTTGGGTATATGCACGACAAAACAAACGAAAGAATGAAGATGTTGGAAGAAGAAATGCGCGAGCATGATGCGAAGACAAAGTTTATGGAGAATATGTATAAGCAAGCATCTGAAGATTCTGTTCTGCTGCAAAAGCAGGTATTGAACAACAGGGATAGCTTTGGAAGAATCTTTAACATCACAATGGAATTGGAGTCAATGCAGCCCGAACAAGTTTACCTTTCAACGCTGAATGTACTTGAGGATACAATGCAAAATCACAGTGTTGCAATCTATTCGCGCAGTGGGTACACCTCCTATGCAAGGCTTGCAGCGAGTTCTCCAAAATACGGAGGGAAACTCTCCAAATCTCTGGATGTTGCCCAATTCCCGCTGA
>JAAZEI010000310.1 GCA_012512355.1 Clostridiales bacterium
CTTAAAAAGAGTTATTCTGGTGGAAGGATATATGGATGTGATGGCCCTTTCGCAGGCTGGAATATCCGGTGCTGTGGCTACCCTTGGCACAGCTCTCAGTCCCGAGCAAGCCAGGCTGGTGAAACGCCTAGCGGCGGAGGTGTGGATATGCTATGACGGAGATGAAGCGGGTCAAATGGCCATTATGCGTGCTTTGGATATATTTGATAAAGAAATGATTCCAGCACGTGTATTGTTTTTGCCTGATGAACTTGACCCAGATGATTTTATCAAGCGCTATGGTGCTGAATCATTTCATGGGATCAAACCTATTACTGCAAATGCTTTCCGCCTGCTTCGTCTCAAATTAGAGTTTGATACAGGCTCAGAAGATGAAAATAGTGCATTTTCTTTGAAAGCATGCGAATTAATATCTAAAGTTTCAAGTCCGCTTGAACGTGAAGATTTAATTCGTTGGCTATCGTCCAAAACAGGTTATTCAAAAGAAGTGCTGTCCGGACAAGTTCATCAGTATTTAACAAAGCTTGATGGACACCCTGGAGCACAGAAGAACGCACTTCCCGCAATGAATAAGCGAGATGGGAAAGAATTGAGCCTTGACGAAGCAGAAAAGACCCTGCTGAGGTTAATGGCCACGGGTCACTTGCCAAGTGACTTGATGAAAGAAGAGGACTTTCAGTCCGTTACCATAGGAAAATTGTACAAAGAGCTGGCAGATGGACAGAAACCTATGCAAATACTAACCGATTGTGATGATGCCCAGGCACGTTCTATTGCCAGCGAAGCTTTTAATATGACAGACAGGATAGATATTGAACAAATATTGCCTGCTGCCGAAGAGTGTCTCATCACTTTAAGAACTAAAAAACTGATTCATCGCATAGATGAAATAAGCCGTAACTTGAGTAGTTGATCAGAACGACAAAGAAAGCAGTCTTTAGAAGAAATTATGCAGCTTAGAAAGAAGTTGAACAGCTTGAAGCTCTCCCAAGCGGAAGGAAAGGAAGTCTCTTAATGAGTACAAAGGCGGAACAAAGACAGGAACTGAAGCTTCAAGAGCTTTATGAAAACGCAAAAACAAAAGGAACTATCAGTTACAATGAGATTGTAACAATTTTATCAAATGAAGATATTGATACTGAACAGTTCGAGGTGATACTTGAAACATTGGAATCTATGGGTGTTCAAGTAACCAGAGACGGTGATAAACCTGATGACCACGACGATGATGAGGATAGTGACAGCGAAGAAGATGAAATTGATCTGTCAGTTCCTGAAGCAATTAACATAGATGACCCAGTCCGTATGTATCTCAAAGAGATTGGTAAAGTTGCTTTATTGACCGCAGAGGAAGAAGTAACGATTGCCAAGCGCATGGAGGCAGGGGATGAGTCAGCAAAGCGTGAATTAGCTGAAGCAAACTTGAGACTTGTCGTATCCATCGCCAAACGCTATGTTGGGCGAGGGATGCTTTTTCTTGATTTGATACAGGAAGGTAACATGGGCCTCATTAAAGCTGTTGAAAAATTTGACTATACCAAAGGGTATAAATTTTCAACTTATGC
>JAAZEI010000311.1 GCA_012512355.1 Clostridiales bacterium
GGGGTGAGCTCATCGCCCAAAGCGTCCTTCATAGTAAGAGGCGCGCCTTCTTCCAGCTCCAGTTTCTTCATCTCGTTTTGATTGCCTTCAAAGACTGCAAAGCTATCTCTGGACAAGACAAGCAGCTGGAAGTTCTCGATGGACTGGAATGCACCTAGCAGCGGTTTGATATGAAAACTATGAGCCACAACCGCCAATTGGTCGACCGGCACATGCAGTTGATAGATGATGCAGCGGTCTTTGCTGGCCAGCACCGCGATGCCGTCCAAAGTATTGTTCCAAAAATCGAGGTCTTCCTGAAGGGCATACAAAGGTGCCATCAGCGTTTCTTTCAGCTCTTTTTCCCCTAACTCATCAAGGGAGGCCTCCAGTTCCTTCAGCAGATTTTTGAAGACAATGGGATCTTGCTTATTAAGAGGAAAAGATCTGTGTGTAGGCTGATAAAGAGATATGTAAATCTCACCTTCTGAAAAAAGCATTGGATCGGGAAACTGTGTGACGATTTCGTAGGTCATCTGTAGTCCTTTCTGTGCATCCCTTCAATGCCTTAATGGCTTAAGTGAATGCACTCCTGTTAAGGATATGATTTTCTATCTGAATTATACCCAATTAATTGTGAAAATATTCATCCCTAAATTTTAAAAAGCGCTGATTTTAAAATTCTTAAAATCAGCGAAATGACCCCCAAGCGCTCCCTTAATCTTTTATTTCGGCAGCCTTGGCAGCGACCTGATAAAGCCGTTCCTCCTCTATGTAATCAGCCACCAAAGCCGGGACCAGCTTCCTGATACTCTCACCATTTTGCAGCGCATCGCGAACCATGCTGGAGGAGATTGGAAGCCCCGGCTTTGACAGCAGACAGCTGTACAGTCCATAGTTTTGCAAGAGTTCCTGCTGCATGTTGATGACGCCGGTTAAATCATCTCCCGGCCGCAGCACAACGGCCATACGGCATAGCTTTGCCACATCCTGGGCTGTGTGCCAGGTGGGAAACAAGTACAGGGTGTCCGAGCCGATGAGGTAGATTAATTCGTCCCGCGGACGCAATTCTTTTAATTTGCGCAAGGTATCCACCGTGTAGGTGGTGCCCCTTCGCCTCAGCTCCATATCAGTGACTTCAAAGCGGCTGTCTTCCAGACAGATGAGCCTGAGCATCTCAAGCCTCTGTACGCCGCTGGCGATGGGCCGCTTGTGGGGTGGGTCGCCATCGGGCAAGAAAAGCAGACGATCCAATTTCAGTTCATCCAAAGCGTTTGTCGCGATTTGAACATGGCCCAGGTGAACCGGGTCAAAAGTGCCGCCCATCAAGCCGCAGGTCACAGAACATCCTCCCAAGGCAGGTAGCGAATTGTTTCTGTCTGCGTGATGGGAATCAATTCACCGATGTCCAGCGCATACAGAAAAGCCGCTTTAACAGGAATCTGAGTGATGTCGCCCAGCGCCCGCATATACCAGCGCAGCTGGTCACGATAGCGGCTTTTGATGACATAGGCCGGTGCTCTGTCGGTTTTGTAATCGATCAGCACCCAACCGGTATCTTCTTTGAAGCAGCAGTCAATGACACCTTGGACGATGAGCCCCTGCTCCGCCACCAGGGAGAATGGCCACTCGCGATGCACCTCATCTGATAAAAGCATGCGCCTGCCCAAATCGCTTCTGTAAAAATCAGCAATTCGCCTGACATCCACCGCCTGGAGCTGTGCCTCTTCAAGACGCCCCTCGCCCACGAGCTCCTGGAGCGCCAGCGCGATGCATGCTTCAAGCTTTTGGGGTTCCAGCCCACTGAGTGGCTCAAGGGGCAAACTGCCCAGGGCTTTGTGTGTGGCGATGCCCCGTTCTATCCCTGGGACGGCGCTCCTGGGCATGAGAAGCTGGCTTTGCAGGGTCAGCTCCTCAAAGCTCTGCCGCTTCAGCTGGGGCGTTTCTTCCTCCGCCTCCGCCTGCAAATTAACAAGCTGCGTGACCGACAGTTTTAAGGGATGGTTCTTTTCAAATTGCAGGGGCGCCAGCATCGCCATGATCTGAGGGCCAGGAACCAGACTTTCGGGCAGGGGAATGTCAATCACCTGCCCGCTTGAAGCCCTTGCAAGGGAGCTGGCCGGATGATAAAGGATTTGCCAGCGGCTGCCATTGGGCGCGCTGTATAGGCTGTCTTCCCCGCTGTGCAGAGCAGGATATATGCTGCCGCCTACCCACTCCAACATGTTGGCCGCTTTGCCCGGGCCGGCCCCGCTGCCTGCCATGGCCCAGCGCTTTTGCTCTTTTGCAAGGCTGGAAGGGGCCGAGAGCATAATCAGCCGCTCTTTGGTTCTGGTCATAGCGACATACAGCAGCCGCGCCTCTTCGCTGCGAATCTGCCTGTCTTTCTTCACCTGAATGGCCTTGCCAGCCAGGGTGTGATACGTCAGCCGCTGCTCCTGATCCACCAGTTTTAGCGCCAAGCCGTCCTGCGCGTCCATCAGCAGCAGATCTCCTTGACTGCCCAAACGAAAACGGTGTGCCAGGTCAGGCAAAAACACGACAGGGAACTCCAGTCCCTTGGATTTGTGGATGGTCATGATGCGCACCACATCCTCCCCTGCCCCCAGTGTGGCGGCGGCCCGGGTGTTGTCCTGCTTTCTGGCCTGCGTGACACGGCTTAAAAAGCCATGCAGTGTCTGCGGCTCGGGATTGGGCGAGGAGCGCTCGCACAGCAGGCGCAGGTTGGCCCGCCGCAGTTCGCCCTGCGGCTTGGCGCCTGCTCTGGCATAGATGCCCGTTTCGCGCAGCAGACGCCGCACAAAGCCTTCCAGCGGCAAGTTGTCACACAGCAGACGCCATTGCGCCAGCCTCCCGATGACATCGCCAACCATGGTATCGGTTTCTTGTATATCAAAAAAGACCTTGTAAAAAGGCTGACTTTTATCGCCGGCATTGCGAATGCGAATGAGGTCCTGGGGCCCAAATTGAAAAGGCGGTGCGGAAATTACGGACATCAGCCGCTCATCATCGTAGGGATTATCCAGGATATGCAGAAGATTGAGAAAATCAGTCACTTCAATCAAGTCAAAGAACTGGCTGTCGGCGTCTGAATAAACGGGGATTCCCTGCTCACGCAGCACGCCCGCAATTTTCTCGGCACGTCCCGAAGCACTGCGCAGCAGGATAACCATGTCCCGAAAGCTCAAGGCCTTGGGGCCATCACGTCCCTGGATGATGCTGCCCCGAAGAGAAACAATGCGCTGCGCGATCAGCAGGGCCTCGCGCTCGCTGCCGCCCAGCTGCTCGCCCTCCTCCTCTTCATCTCCCTGTTTGGGAAGAATCAGGTGCAGTTCGCAGGGCGGGTCCTGAAAGCTGTGAGAGCCGGGATAGAGCGCGGCTTCGCTGTCATAATCGATCTCCAGCGCGCCGCCTTGCAGCGCATGGTCAAACACATGGTTAACCGACAGCAGAATGTTATCGCGCGAACGAAAATTCTCACTCAGGGTGATTACCCGCTCCGCCGCGTCAGGCGATGCGTCAAAAGCTGAATACTTGTCAAGAAATAGCATGGGGTCAGCCAGTCGGAAGCGATAAATGCTCTGCTTGACATCCCCCACCATGAACAGGCTGGCATTGGCCGAATGCAGCCCTTTGATAATGGCCTCCTGAATCCTGGAAATATCCTGGTATTCATCCACAAAAATGGCTTCATACTGCCGGTGCACCTCAAAGAGAACAGCAGGGTTACCCAGACATGCCAGGGCCAGATGCTCAAGGTCCGCATAATCCCACAGCTGTTTTGCCCGCTTGAGCTGGCCATAACGCTCATGGCTACGCTGGGTCAACCCTGCCAGCGCGCGCAGAGCCGGTTGGGTAAACGCAATGTCATTCTTCGCCTTATGCAGCGCCTCCTCCCCCCGGGGGAGGCTGTTAATGGCCCGGTCAAGGCTGGCCTTGGCCGCATCACGCAAAGCCTTGAACTGTTCTTTTAACGCTTCGCTCTCTTGCTCCCCTGCACGGGCAGTCGATAGCCTGACAAACTTCGCCTGCCACTCGGGCGGCAGGCTGTCATAGGCCAACAGACATTCCTGGACAAAAAGCGCCATTTCAAGATCGGCCTGCGCAGCAGGCAAATAGCGCGCAGGCCCGCCGGGGAGGCTGGCGATCTCAATGCAGGCAAAGGCCAGCGCCACTGCGGACTCCGCCTCCAGCAGCGATTCGTTTTTTAATATTCGGTACCAGGATGTTCCGCTCAGATCCTCGGGCATGCCCTTGGCGGTCTGCTCCTGCAGCCACTCCCAGGGGTTTTCCTGGGACATTAAAAAAGTATGCAGCCGGTAAAACAAATCCTCAATCTGCATATCCGTGTACTGTTCAATCAGGCAAAGGCTGTCTTCATCGGGGGTCTCATACATCTCTTCCATCTCATCATGCAAAGCACGCTCCAGCAGGCTCTTGAGCAGGCCCTCATCGCCTACCTTGCTTTGCGGGTCGGCCCCCACGGCCTGAAAATGCCGCTTGATGAGCTTGATGCAAAACTGATGAAGGGTGCTGATATCAGCGCTGCCCAGACGGTCGCGCTGCACCTTGAGCGCCTTGCTTTGCACCGCTTCGGGCAGCAGGGTTTTGAGCAGACGCTCGCGCATCTCGGTAGCGGCGGCCCGCGTAAAAGTAACCACCAGCATGCGCTCGATGTCCTGTCCTTCCCGCAGCATGGCCATGATGCGCTCAATGAGCACGGCCGTCTTGCCGCTGCCGGCTGCGGCGCTGACAAGGATGCTGCGGTTGCGCGCCTGGATGGCCGCCAGCTGTTTTGTTGTCCATTCAGGCATCGTGATCCTCCTGCGGGCAGTGATAAAGCCGATAAAGGTAACCATCCAAATTATTGCGCCGGGTCACCCGGATGCGGTTAATATTCAGATAATCCATCAGGCTTTTGAGAATCGTCAGTCCCGTGGGCAAAATATGCACCCGGGAGGAGGGCATGCCGGGCAGCGCCGCCCGTTCCTGGGGACTGAGCAGCGCCAAACGCTCAAGCCACTCCCCCGCTTCATCCCGGCTGATGTCTTTTCCCTCGGGACAAGGCTGGTGATAGGGCTGCATGAGCATCATGTTGATCAGGGTGGTTCCGGTGCCGCCCACGAGCGTCCACTCCTTGGGCAATTGGGCAGGCAAGGTCAGCTCTTTTCCAATCAGCTCAGATGATATGTTCAAAGCAGAGCGCATATCTTCCCTGTTGTTAATAGGCTGCCACTGCAGCAGGCGGCTGGTGCCCAGCTGCAGGCTTTTGGTAAAAGAAAGCCCTGTTGCGCGATCCCCAATGGCCAACTCGGTGGAGCCGCCGCCAATATCAATCATCCCCTGAAGACCTTCTTGATGGGAGGCGCAGGCAGCGCCCAGAAAAGACAGCTGCGCTTCTTCATCCCCCGAAATGATGCGGCTGAGCGTCATGGGGGCCATGGCTGCGATATAGAAATCAAGCTCATTGCGATTGAGCGCATCGCGCATAGCGCTGGTGGCAATCAGCCGCACTTCCTGGGCGCCGGCCTGCTTGGCCATGTGGTGAAGCTTGGATACTGCCCTGGCACAGCGCTCCATCCCCTCTTCGCTGAAGCTTCTTTTGTCATTCATGGATAGGAATAAGGCTGTCTCCTCCCGCGCCCGCTGCGGATCGGAGAGGGTTTCATCGATATTGGCTGTCATCATCTTCACAGAGTTAGATCCGATGGAAATAATACCCAGACGCAGCGGCTTCATGGCCTCAGGCGCATATCAGCAGGCGCCCCCTCCTTGCCCCAGAGAACTTCGGGGTTGGTGACTACAAATCGTATTTCACCCGGCGCCAGGTAGCCATACTGCGTTCGTGCCTCGCTAGCGATAAATTCATCTGTCGAGGCCAAAACAAGCTGGTCGGCCAGCTCCACCACTTCCTTTTGCTTAAGGGTAACCAGATAACTGCCCTCATCCACCAGCGCTTTCCACTCTTTAAGCTGTGTGTTGATGTTATTGTTGATGACGCTGAATATCGCCACGATGATAAACAAAATGGCTGCCAGGACGATGCCCGGCACCTGGACATACCTCAATTTATATAAATTGTGTCGTTTTCCTTGCATGTGATTGGGAACCTCCCGTCTGTTCTGTGCTCTTGGCCTGATTATACCACAGCTTATGGGATGGGTTAAATGCTCTGATCAGCAGAGTTCGTGTCAACTTGCTGTAAGTCAGGTTAATATACCAATTTGATGCCTATTGGCGAATACATCAGAAACTGCTTTTTAATGTCGCATAAGGTAAAATAAGCCATATAACTTGACAAATCCATCACTTGCTCATAAAATTATATTAAATCTAAATATAAAAAAGGAGGCATCCCATTGAAGAAACTACTATCCCTGGTCCTCGCCAGCCTGATGCTGTTCTCCATGGTTTCAGCACTTGCGCAAGGCACTAAGTACGAAGTGACCGAGCCCATCGAAATCCAGTTCTGGCATACCCACGAACAGAGGTTTGAGGAAAATATCGGGTATATGCTCGACAAGTTCCACGAAGAAAACCCCCTGATTAAGGTGGAGCCTATCTACATCGGCAGCTACACCGACATGAACGAGCGCCTCATTGCGGCCATCGCTGCCAATGACGTGCCCGCCATCTGTACCTCCAACACCTCGTATCCCGCTGCCTACGGCGAGAGCGGCATCTGCGAGATCCTCGATCCCTACTTTGAAGCCACCGGCTACGACGTAGCGGACTTTGGCGAAGGCCTTATCGCCTCCACCAGCTATGACGGCGAGCAGATTGCCCTGCCTTACCTGATTTCCACCCAGGTCATGTATTACAACAAGACCGCAGCAGAAGCAGAAGGCATCGAAATCCCCAAAACTTTTGACGAGATGGACGCTTTCCTTGAGAAAGCCACCATTTTTAACGATGACGGTACCGTGGCACGCTATGGCACCATCTTCGCAGGCTGGGATTATTGGTACTTTGAAATGTTCTTCAAAAACAACGGCGTAGAAGTTGTCAATAACGAAGAAAACACCACTGACGTCAACTCCGAGATGGCTGTCAAAGTCACCGAGAAGATGAAGGAATGGGTCGACAAAAAGTACGCTTACTTTGCCTATGGCACCAACGCCTCCTCTGATATGCGTCAGACCTTCTGGGATGGCAATGCTTTCAGCGCCTTCCACACCTCTTCTTTGTATGACGCCTACGTTACCCAAGTGGACGGAGCCTTTGAAGTGGGCATGGCCTGGTCACCCGGCGGCGAAGACCACGAAACCTTTACCTCAGAAGTCGGCGGCGCCGTACTGCTGATCCCAGCCAAAGCCTCACAGGCTCAGAAAAATGCCGGCTGGCAGCTGATGTCTTTCCTGACCAGCCCCGAAATTAACCTCTACTGGGCAGATAAGACCGGCTATTTCCCCACCAGGCAGAGCGTGATGGATACCC
>JAAZEI010000312.1 GCA_012512355.1 Clostridiales bacterium
TCCGATTCCTTTATACGGATGGAATGCAAATCCAAAATTAATGTATATATATCCAAACGCAGTGTTCAAATCAGCAGAGAATTATGCGAGCAGCTGATTGCAGGTGACCCTACAGGTCTTGAGCACTCATCGTCGGGTTTGATGCGGGATGTTTTCAGAGAAATGCGCATCAATCTTTTGAAGCCTGTTGTAGTCGTAGATTATGTCAGGGAAGCCTATGTTCATCCTGCAGAAGAGGTTCGTATCACCTTTGATAAACAGCTGCGGTCCGGGATGGGAGGCACAGACATTTTCAATCCTCATCTGCCGGTTTTCCCACCCTTTAAAAATCCTGACCAGATTATCATGGAAGTAAAATACAACCGTTTATTGCCTCCTTATATTGCACAGATTATTACACAGGCTGCCCCAACAGCTCATCGGAGCGCTATTTCAAAGTATGTGATTTGCCGTCAATACGAAGGGGTGGACTTTTGACACTATTTTCTCTTTGGGAGGATGTCCATGCAGAAAAATGATGTGCTCATCCTTCAGTCCCAAGCCTTTGGCTCTCAAGCTGAAGGCTTATGCAGGTTTGACGGCCACGTTATTTTTGTTCCCGGAGCACTCCCCGGCGAAACAGTGGAAGTTTTGATTGTAAAGATTCAAAAAAATCATGCCTTTGGAAAATTGTTAAGAGTCATTGAATCAAGCCCTGAGCGAATTACCCCACCCTGCCTATATTATCCTCAATGCGGAGGCTGCAGCTGTCAGCACATGAGCTACGATATGGAGCTGGAATTTAAACAAGCTCATGTGAGCAATGTCCTCCAGAGAATCGGCGGCATCCAAATAGAAGTTCCTCCGGTTATCGGTATGAGAGAGCCGTGGCAGTATCGAAACAAAACCTCGCAGCCTGTTGTCATACAAAAGGGCGCTCCTGTATCGGGCTTTTATATGCGCCGCAGCCATCAGGTCATCGCCACAGAGCGCTGTCTGATTGCTAAAAAGCAAAGTGATGAAGCCGCTAACATTGTAATATCCTGGATGAAAGATAAAGGAATAGCGCCTTATGACGAGCAGATTCATCAAGGGCTGATCCGCAATATAATGACCCGTATCAACCATATTGGAGAGAGTATGGTTACCCTGGTTATCAATGGCAGGGATATTCCTGAAGAGGATAGTTTAATTTCCAATCTTATCCAAAACCTGCCTGGGTTTGTTTCACTTTGCATATCTTCCAACACAGCAAAAGGAAACACAATTTTAGGAAAGTCTTACCGCGTACTTTGGGGAAGTGACAGGCTGCAAGATACTTTATGCGGTTTCAAGTTTAGCCTAAGCCCCCTTTCATTTTTCCAGATCAACAGGCTTCAGGCTGAAATCCTCTACCAAAAAGCTCTGGAACTTAGCGAAGTAAAAGATACCGATTTGATTATCGATCTTTATTGCGGAGCAGGAACCATTACATCCTTGTTTGCTAGGCATTGCAGAGAAATAATCGGCATAGAAATTGTCCCTCAAGCAGTCATCGATGCTCAGAGCAATGCAAAGGGGAATGACATTGACAATGCAAGCTTTATGTTAGGTTCGGCGGAAAAACTGATGCCTGAATTGGCTAGAAAAGGCTATCAACCCGATATTGTTTTGCTGGACCCTCCCAGGAAAGGCGCTGCGCCAGAAGTATTATCTGCGATTGCTGCTGTACAGCCAGCAAAAATAGTATACATCAGCTGCGATCCCGCTACCCAGGCGCGCGATGCCAAGATATTGGTAAATTTAGGATACCATGTAACTGCCTGTCAGCCGGTTGATATGTTCTGCCGCACACCAGACGTTGAAAACATCCTGTTGTTTGAAAGGGCTGTGATATAATTGTTCGCTGATCATCCGGAATACCAATTATTTCCAAACAAACGCTTGGTCAGGCTGATTATCCCGCTTATCATTGAACAGAGCATTCTCATAACTGTCAGTCTCATTGATGCTGTCATGTTGACCTCTGTTCATCCGGATGCTTACTCAGCCATATCTTTGGTCGATATGATCAACAATCTGGTGATGCAGGTATTCATGGCCATTGGCGCAGGCGGAGCTATCGTAGCATCGCAATTTATCGGTAAACGAGACAGAGAAAGCGCACTTGAAACAGCCACACAGACTATTTTACTCACCTTGGCGGTTTCTTTATCAATCGCTTTGATGATGCTGATGTCAAACCGACCGCTTCTGGGCGCCATCTATCCTCAGGTCAACACTTCTATCATGGGGTATTCAAGGATATATTTTGCTCTCTCCGCCATTTCATATCCCGCATATGCGATGTATAACTGCGGGGTGAATATGCTCTACGCTCAAAGCAACAGCAGCTCTTCCATGAAATCAACCTTTTTAATGTATACAGCCAAAGTGGCCCTCAACCTGCTGTTTATTCGGGTTTTTAATCTTGGCGTTTGGGGCATTGGGCTTGCTACGATTTTATCAAGACTGCTTGGTGCCGGACTGGTGACGCATTTATTGCTGAACCGTGAATCACTGATTCATTACATCAGGCCATTTTCAATTAAGAGATTATTAAAACTTGACAGGCGGATATTTAAAGTAGCTGGTCCTGCCGCTACTGAAAACAGCCTTTTCCTTTTTGGCAAGCTGATTGTTGGTGTATTTGTAGCCGGATTTTCAGGCACAATGATTGCGGCTAACTCTGCTGCCAATACCATCAGTGCCATTGCCAGTGTACCTGCAAGCGCCATTAACCTCGCCGCCATTACCGTCATCAGCCAGTGCGTGGGTGGCAGGCTGATGGGCGAGGCTGAATATAATGCCAAGCGTTTGCTGAAAATGGTTTTTATAGCTCAGTTTACCATGGCTTTTGCCCTGTTTTTACTCGTGGAACCTCTAGTTAATATGCTAAACCTCAGCCCTGAGTCCAGCAGGATGGCGATAGACATCCTTCGGATTTACTTTGCTTTAACCTTTCTGTTCGAACCGACTGCTTTTGGCTTGCCCAATACATTAAGAGCGGCGGGAGACAATAAGTTTACGATGTATGCCTCAATTTTGAGCATGGTTATCTTTCGTGTTGGTTCCTCTTTTTTATTCACCAAGGTTCTTGGCATGGGCATCATGGGCGTTTGGTATGGCATGTACCTGGATTGGATTTTTCGCAGCTTGCTCTTTATTTTGCGTTTCAGAAGCGGAAAGTGGAAACAGCACAGTCTGGTTTAATCATCTAAATTGTCCAAAAGAGCTTCCCGATTATTTCAGGAAGCTCTTATTAATTAAAGGTTCGTTATTTAGGAGTGTTTTATAAAAGTTCCTTTTCTCAATTCTTCAAAAGCAAGCTGTAATTCTTCTCTGGTATTCATGACAATAGGACCGCCCCAGGCTATGGGTTCATGAAGGGCCTGTCCTGAATAAAAGATAAACCTTAAAGGCCCTCCTTTATCAGCTGACACCTGAATGTAGTCGCCGCAGCCAAATAATACAGCTGATTTTTCACGAATGCTTTGACCGTCAATCAGGGCTTGCCCTTCAATGAGAAAAATAAACACTGTCTCATTCGGATTGGTGGGGATTTGGATCGATTTATCTGCTTTGAGCGATATATCAAAGACAGACACCTGGATATATGATGGCTTGGTTCCCTGGGTACCTCCGAAGCTTCCCGTCAGAATACGAATTTCAGCTTCATCTGTTTGTACAACCGGAATCATGTTGTTTGTGATGCTTAGATAGGCCGGATCTGTCATTTTTTGCTCTGAGGGAAGATTTAGCCATAATTGAAAACCTAACATCCTATCAGATTTGACAGGCATTTCTTGATGAAGAATTCCGCTGCCGGCTGTCATCCATTGGCTTTCGCCCTCTAAAATGGCATCCTTGTTTCCCATGCTGTCTTCATGTTCGATTTTGCCTTTAATCAGGTAGGTGATGGTTTCTATGCCACGATGGGGATGCATAGGAAAGCCTGCAACATAATCATCGAAATCCAAAGAATCAAATGAATCAAGCATCAAAAAAGGATCAAAATCTTTAGCCTCTGTATTGCTCAAAACTCTGACAAGCTTGACTCCCGCCCCATCAACTGCATGCCTTCCTTGCAGAGTTCTTACAACCTTTCTCTTAATCATATATCTACTTTCTTTGGGAAAACTTATAAAACAATGTTACTTACCAAA
>JAAZEI010000004.1 GCA_012512355.1 Clostridiales bacterium
AGGCCTCCTCCAGGGCTTTGAAAGAGTAGACCTCGTCAAAGGCCGCGACCAATTCGCCCTGGATGGTGGCATAGCTGACACGGATGGTGACAACGCTTATTTCATCGCGCAGGCAGAGCATGTAACCGTAACAAAGTGCCTGGTACAGGTGCTCCCTGCGGGCCTCCTGGGGCGCTTCGCCTCCTGAGAGCTTAATCTCTTCAATCAGGGGCGGGGTGATATCGGGGTCGTACAAATCCATCCGGCCGCTGATATAAAAATCCACACCCTGCCTGCTGCCCTGAAACTTCAGGCCCTGCTCGCGCTTTGCGCCGCTGATTTCCTGGCGGCTCATGTGCGCTTTTCGGCCTTCTTCCATCAGCGAGAATGACATGGGCATGATATCAGGGGGGAAGATGGAAAAAGCCACCAGCGCGCGCACCGATAGCCTGATCACGTTCTTTTGTTTTTCCTCTGCCGGACCGCTCATTGGACGCCCTCATAGTCAATGTGGTTGAGGCAAAGGCCCTGCGCCGGCGCGGTAGGTCCCAAAACCAGCCTGTCACCTGTGGCGATGGCGCGCCTGAAGACATCCTCCGGCAGACGCCCCTGTCCCACATAGATGAGGGTGCCCGCGATGATGCGGACCATGTTGTACAAAAAGGCTGTGCCGTAGACAGTCAAGGTGATTTCTTCCTGCCAGCGCGTGACGCTGACCCCTGCAATGTCCCTGATCGTGGTATTGGCGGTGCCTCCGGCTGCCTCAAAGGCCGCGAAATCATGCTGCCCCACCAGATAGTCTGCTGCCTTTTGCATGCGCTGTGTATCAAGGGGCAGCGGCGCGTGCGCGCGATACTGTCTGTACAGGGCGCTGGCCTGGCGGCGATTGAAGATATGATAGCCATACTCCTTGCCCCTGGCGTCAAAGCGCGCATGAAACACCGGGCTTACTTCCTGGCCTTTGATTACCCGGATATCGCGCGGCAGGCAGGCATTGAGCGCAAAGGGCAGCTTGTTCGCCGGGATGCTGCTTTTCATATCAAAATGGGCGCGCTGCCCCAGGGCATGCACACCCGCGTCGGTACGGCTGGCACCGATGATGCCGATTTTTTCTTTGGTCAGCTGATAAAGAGCTTTTTCAATTTCCTGCTGGACGGTCGGCCCATTGAGCTGGCGCTGCCAGCCGCAGTAGCCGCTGCCGTCATATTCGATATCCAGCAGGATACGTTTAGACATAGCGCGCCATCACCAGCACCACCGCATACAGCAGCACCATGGATAGCACCGCCACAAGGTCGCGCCTGCCGGCTTTTAAGATGTGAAGGCGTGTGCGGCCCTCGCCGCCTCTGTAACACCTGGATTCCATCGCCATCGCCAGGTCCCCCGCGCGCCGAAACGCTGAGACAAACAGCGGCACCAGCAGGGGAATCAGGGATTTGGCCCGCTGCCTTAAATTGCCCGAGCTAAAATCGGCGCCACGAGCTGTTTGCGCCTTCATGATCTTGTCCGCTTCTTCCGCCAGCGTGGGGATAAAGCGCAGGGCGATGGTCATCATCATGGCCATTTCATGGGCGGGAAACTTCACAACCTTCAGCGGCGACACCAGGCTTTCCAGCCCATCCGTCAGCGTGACGGGCGGTGTGGTCAAGGTCATAATCGAGCTGCCCATCACCAGAAATATCAGGCGCAGGGAGAAATGAACGGCATTGAGAAGCCCTTCCTGGGTCACGCGGATGAAGCCCAGCTTGAAGATTTGTGTTTCTCCGCTGCCAAAGAAGAGGTTGAGCACAAAGGTGAAGATCAGCAGGATGCGCAGCGGCTTGATGGAGCGCAGCATCATTTTCAGGGGCAGCCCGGCCAGGTGGCTTGCAAAGAGGATATACAGCGCGATGGGCACATAGCCCAGCGGTGAGCCCACAAAAAACACCCCGACGATAAAGGCAAACGTCAGCAGGATTTTGACACGCGGATCCAGGCGGTGCACAGGGCTTGGGACAGGGTAATACTGGCCCAGCGTAATATCACGAAGCATGGTGCGCGCCCCCCTTCAGGTAGGATGCCAGGCTGTCGGCCAGCTCCTCCAGCTGGTAGCACTCGGGAAGTTCAATCCCAGCGCCAGCCAATAGGTGGCGCAGCTTGCTTGCCTGGGGCACATCAAGCCCCATGGCAGATAAACGCTCTACCTGCGAAAAAATCTCCTGCGGTTTGCCGTCCATGACCAGCTCACCTTTTTCAAGCACCACGATGCGGGTGGCCAGCTTGGCGACATCATCCATGCTGTGGGAGATCATCACCACCGTGCTGCCCTCACTGTGCAGACGCTTGACATCCTTGAGCAGATAATCCCTCGCCCGGGGGTCAAGCCCGGCGGTGGGTTCATCCAGCACCAAAATGCGGGGCCGCATCGCCAATA
>JAAZEI010000313.1 GCA_012512355.1 Clostridiales bacterium
CTGACATGTAGGGAATGATGGCATTGTGACCTGACGGGTCATCGATGAACATGGTTTTTCCATTGAAATTGGCTCTCAGACGGTTCTGTTCGTCGATTGTGACATCAGTGGACATATAGTACAGCATGAATTCTTCGCCTTTTAGCTGGGCCAGGACATAATATTCTCCTTTTTCATAGTTTTTTACTTGTTCGGGGCTTAGCTGGATGAAGTATTCACCTGTTGTTTCATCCAGGGTCACAGCAGGCGCATCACTTCCCGTCCAGTTGCTCAGACTATCGGACAGAAGGATTTTTCCAAATTTTTCCATAAACTCCCTATAAGCGGGCGCTATGTCAAACTGCTGATAAAGCTTCCCCCATTCCGTAGAATACATCTGCTTATTCCGCAGAGGAAAATATATTGACAGTCCGTTGGTGCGAGGTGCATTGGAGCGATTGTACAGGACCATATCCTGCAAGGCTGCCTTTAGTTCGTCTGCTTTTTGGGGGTACAGGAAGGCCAGGTTGTCAGCCAGGTCAGCCAGATCGATGAGGTCATAATCATTGGTGGTGGTGGTACGGCCATAGTCCTTGGTCTTGTTGCGGTAGCGGGCGACGTCTGAATAGATGCCCGCTTGCAGCCCAAGGTCAAGGGTTTGGAAAACCTGCTCAAGTTTCTGCTGTACCATGTCTGCCTTGCCAAGGTCTGTCAGCGATAAGGTGACAGGAGACTGGCTTTCGGGATATTTGGCGGTAAAGTCTTCGTAGAATAGATAAGTGCTGTCAATAATAGCCCGGCCAACCTCCGGACCCGTCAGGCTCGTTTGCCCAAGTTGGGATAAAAACCCATAGTCAAACCCCCTGCCGGGCAAGGTCTCCTGGGAGGCAATCAGGTAATTGGCATGCTCCGGCAGGATGGCCGCCACTTCCAAAGCCGCCATCAGACACGCGTCAAACGCCAGCCATTCCAGGCGTTTGTCCCCCTTAAAAGGGCTGGCAATTAATGCAGCCTGCAGTTCCAGCAAGGATAGCGCATCATTTTGGTACATCATATCCAGGCCAAATCCCAAAAGAGGGCCTCCCCCGTGATCCCAGAGAACCAGGCCATAGGAGTCGGCCGGGTAATGATCCACACCATAATCCAAAAACCTTGTCAGCGTGTCAGCCTCCCCCATGCTGCCGCTGTCCCACTGATGAACAAGTTTGGGATTAGCGCCTTCGATTTTAAACACACTGAGCTTATCCGTGGGGATGACCCTGGATTTCCATAATTTGGCACCGCCGGTCATCACCAGTACATTGAGGCGCTGTTTGTTCGGCTTTGCCTTGAGCATTTCTTTGATGTCGGAGGTTGCCATTCCGGCATCTGACTCAAGATCTGTTCCGATGATATAAATCATGATGGTCTGCGTTTCAAACCCGGTCTGGGCTGAGGCATCAGATACAGCGGGAAAAATAAACATAGAGAGGCAGATGGCCATCATAAGGGTCATCAAACGCTTTCTTTTCATCAATGCATCCTTTCTCAAGAGGAGGGGACTGCCTTAACTTATATATTGGGGAGAAGGGTTCTTCGGGCTGGCAGGTCATGTTGGCTGGGCGGTGCGCTATAGGGTCTGTTCCTGGTCAGCAGCCAGTCAGTGGGTTATGTCTTTGTTATCTTACCCTTCATTTGTATCTTTACTTAGCAGGAAAGTGGTTTGGGAGTATTTGTTTATTTCAATATATACTCAGTCTATGACTGCGTCAATGTCCAAGGGTGAAATGCTGTTAGTTATCCTGTCGGGGTTTTAAAATGAGATATATCGGATGAGGGTCAGCAAAAATGAGTCATAAAAAATGTATGAAAAAAAACCAGGCTGACAACTTTATTGGCATATATGCAAGGCTTATGAGCGATATGGTAGTAATATTGCCGAAAGATAGCTTGACGGATGTATAATTCTTGCATATAATGCGGCCAAGTGCATATTTCCTCGTAAGGATAGAGGTGTGGGTACATCAGTAGCAGGGGAGGAGCCGCCGGGCGGCCATGATCCCTCCGTGAAAGGGGAACCACCGAAAGGGTCAGCGCGCCGGGCGCAGCCCCTTGGACATCGGGAGAAGATCTCCTTGTCTGTCACAGCACGATGCTGTGGAGCGCTATCGGAGCTGTCTTCATCATCTATTCATGGGCAGCGAAGCTAGCAGCTTCGCTGCCCATGAATTATTTGATGGAGGTAACCCAATGAAAAGAAACCTGACGATCCTGGTGATGCTGCTGACCCTGCTTTGCTCCAGTGCCATGGCTGAAACTCTCCGCGTGGGGATGGAATGTGCCTATGCGCCGTATAACTGGACCCAGGCAGAAAAAACTGACATCGCCATGCCCCTCAAAGGCGGCGGCTATGCCGATGGCTATGATGTGCAAGTGGCCAAGTACCTGGCAGGCAAACTAGGAATGGACATTGAAATTGTTAAAATTGAATGGGAAGGCCTGATTCCGGCTTTAACGAGCGGAACAGGCAAGATAGATGCCATCATCGCGGGGATGAGCCCGACTGATGACCGGCGGATGGTGGTCGATTTTACTGCGCCCTACTACGAAAGTGACCTGGTGGTTGTGGTAAAAGCCGAGGGGTCTTATGCCGCGGCAAAAAGCCTGACAGAACTGGCGGGTGCGCGTATTACAGGCCAGCTGAATACTTTCCATTATGATTTGATTGACCAAATTCCGCAAGTGAAGAAGCAGGTTGCCATGGGCGATTTTCCCGTGATGACAGCAGCCCTGTCGGGAGGCCGAATCGATGGTTATGTCAGCGAGCGGCCAGGCGCCTTATCGGCAGTTGCCGCAAACCCCAGCCTGAGTTTTTTGACATTTGAAGCAGGCAAGGGTTTTGAGCTTGATCCCGATGACACGACCATCGCCGTGGCCCTGCGTCAGGGAAGTCCTCTTCTTGAAAGGATAAACGCTGCCCTGGCGGAGCTGAGTGAGGATGAACGAGTTGAACTGATGGCCCAAGCACTGCTGCGCCAGCCAGGCGCGCATCAATAAGGGACCTATGGAATACCTGAAACGAGGTTAAACACTTGCCAAATAGTTTTTTCTCCTGGGTATTGTTTTTACTGGATAAATACGGCGTTTTGTTTTTAAA
>JAAZEI010000314.1 GCA_012512355.1 Clostridiales bacterium
CACTCAGACAGACACCGCGTTTTTGCGGGCAGCCTTGCAGAATCGGGGAGTCAGACTTTTTGGTGGACCGCTGCCTTCCCTTGCGGATCAATTGATTGATCGTGGGCATTGAATACCTCCTGATAATTGATCGGACCTTGTGTTACAAGTGTCCTCCTATAAAATCCCAACAACCCTTTGGAATATATAGTCTGATGTAAGATTTGAGCCCTTCGCGACCGAATGCGACTCAAATTTACCTGCAATGCAGGCAACTTATAGATGTTATCATAATCTGCGTGGAAATGTCAATGATGTTTCCCGTCTTTTCAGGCTCTTCAGGGTTTGAGAATGATGTGTTTCAAAGCTGCACAGATCATCCCATGTGGAGCGAAGAACATTATACCATACAATGGTGCATAAAAATTGCTTTTTTGATTTGTAATATGATATACTGTGTTTAAGATACACAATTAAAAAGGAGGACTTGTTTGATGAAAAAACTAACCGCACTGCTTTTGGTGACGATGCTGGCCATCAGCTCGATGGCTTTGGTCGCCCAAGGTGAAACTGTCAGCCTGACCATGGGCTCCTGGCGCAGCGACGATGCTGAAATGGTCCAGACACTGCTTGACAAATACCAGGAACTCTCCGGCGTTGCCATCAAGTTTGAGCCGACACAATCCTCTCAGTACAATGCCACCCTGCGCTTACAGCTGGACAACGGCACCGGTCCTGACCTGTTCTATAGCCGCAGCTATGCTGTTGGTCAGGAATTGTTTGATGCCGGCTTTGCAATGGACTGCACTGATATCCCCGGCGTCAAAGAGAACTTCCCGGCTTCCGCGCTTGACGCATGGCAAACCCCCGAAGGCAAGATTTTTGCCGTACCATTTGCCGCAGTCAGCCAGGTTGTATATTACAACAAAGCCATGTTTGCAGAAAATAACCTGGAAGTCCCCCAGACCTTTGAAGAATTCCTAGCAGTTTGCGAAGCCCTGAAAGAAAATGGCATCGAGCCCCTGTCCAACGGCATTGCCGATGACTGGGATATCCTTGAATGCGTCTATCTTGGTATGCTGCCCAACTATGTAGGAGGCGCAGAAAACCGCGCTCTTTACGAAAGCGGCGAGAAGAAGATGAATGACGAAGTGTTTGTCAAATCCCTTGAGGATTTCGCAGCACTTGCCAAATATCTTCCCATGGGTTTTGAATCCATTGGAAACTCTGACGGCCCTGCCATGATGGGCAACGAGCGTTCTGCCATGTTTATAGACGGTTCCTGGACCTGCGGTGTTTGGGACAAAGACTATCCTGACCTGGAATGGGGTACTTTCGCCATTCCAGCACCCGAAGGCAATCAGCCCGGTATCTGCTTCCATCCTGACATGGGCATCACCGGCAACAACGCCACCAAATACCCCCAGGAAGTTAAAGACTTCCTGACCTGGCTTGCCAGCCCCGAAGGCGCGCAGATCACCTCTACCTACCTGCCCCTTGGCTTCTTCCCCATGATCGATGCCCCCATCACCTTTGAAGATGAAAATGTAACAGAGATTCTGGCGCTTAATGAAGGCAAAGTCATGGATGCCCGCTTTGTCTGGGCCAAACTGCTTGACTTGTATGTCCCCATGGTTGAACAGCTCAATGCAATCGCCCGCGGCGAAACCACTCCCCAAGCTGCAGCCGATGTGTTTGCAGCTGAGCAGGCAAAAATAATCGCAAAATAATTTAACTACACTATGACAATGCCGGGCGCCGCTGGCCGGCGCCCGGTATCCTTTTTAACAAAGAGTATTGAGGAGGATGGCATGCAAACTAAAAAGCACAGCGCCTTTCGGGGCGGCGGGGCCATCAACCCCAGCGGCGCCTATTGGATATGGTATATATTGCCTGCAATCATCATTTATATCATGTTCATGGCCTACCCCATGATTGATTCTGTACGTCTTTCATTGTACAAAGGAACAACAGGCGCTCGAACATTTGTGGGCTTTGATAACTATATCAAACTGTTTTCAGATGAAGTGATCTCCAAGCGTTTTTGGAATGCTTTTGGCAACACATGGGTGTTTTTCGCTTATCATATGTTATTGCAGAACATGCTCGGTCTGCTCTTTGCGGTCATTCTGACCAACCGTACCATGAAAGGCCGCCGCTTTTATCAGACGATTATCTTTATCCCCTGCACCATCGCTGTGATGGTCACTGGCTATTTGTTTAAGCTGCTGCTCAACCCCCAGTTTGGGGGATACGCGCTTCGGGACATGGGGCTGGGCTTTCTGGCCAAACCCTGGTTAGGCGACAAGTCAACAGCCCTTAACGTGGTCAGCATGGTATCAGTTTGGCAGTGGGTTGGTATCCCCACGATGATGTTTGTAGCAGGGCTGCAATCAATCAGCGAAGATCTGCTGGAGGCCTCTGACATCGAAGGCTGCAACAGCTGGCAAACCTTCTGGTTTATCAAGTTTCCGCTAATCCTGCCCATCGTGGGCATGATCTCTATCCTTACTTTTGTCAGCAACTTCAATGCCTTTGATATCATCTATGCCATGGAAACACCAAACGGCGCGCCGGATTATTCCACGGACTTGATCGGCTCACTCTTTTACCGCTATGGTGTTGCAGGAGAACACCCCATCGGCATCCCGCAGCCGGGTGTTGGGGCTGCCATATCCACCTCCATATTTTTTATGCTGCTCATTGGCGTCCTCCCAACGCTGCGCGCCACGCAGGGAAAGGAATAAGCCATGAAAAAAGAGAAAAGAACAAGCAGTTTACGCCTCCAGAATATGCATATTCCCTCGCACATCCTGATGATTTTTTGGACATTTATTGCCAGCTTCCCTGTCTACCTGCTGGTAATCAATTCCTTTAAAACCAAGCGGGCCATCTATAACAACCCCTTTGGCTTGCCTGGAATCTGGACAGGCGACAACTATGTCAGCGTAGTCAAAGGCGGCAACTTCTTTCAGTATTTCGGCAACAGCATCGTGGTGGTGGTCGTATCGCTGTTCATGATATTGTTTCTGGGGTCACTGACCGCCTATGCTCTGGCTCACTGGCGCACCAAAATCTCGCGGGCTGTTTACTTCTTCTTTCTGCTGGGCATGATGCTTCCCATCAAAATAGCCACCATCCGCCTGCTGGAACTGATGAAAATCTTTGACCTCTTCAACTCCCTGTGGAGCCTTTTTCTAGTTTACATTGCGATGGGTCTGCCCACAGCCGTCTTTATCCTGACAGAGTTTATTCACGGTCTGCCTAAAGATCTATATGAAGCTGCCTACATTGACGGCGCGCCTCGCACAAAGATATATTACAGCGTGGTTTTGCCGCTGATAAAGCCTGCTCTGGCCACAGTTGGCATTTATAACCTGGTGCCCATTTGGAATGACCTGTGGTTCCCCTTGATTTTTATTACGCAAGAGGATAAAAAGACTGTACTGCTTGCCGTTACAAGGCTGCAGGGGCAGTATGCCACGGATTGGCCAAGGGTGTTTGCGCTATTGACCCTCTCAGCCCTGCCGGTCATCCTCCTTTACCTCACCATGTCCAAGCAGTTTGTAGCAGGGCTGACTGCAGGTGCCGTAAAAGGATAAAAAAACGGCTGTATAGCAGTCGCTTTTCACAAAATTGATGCTCTCAAACCCAAATACAGATAACTGCAAACCTATATATTAACCGGATCTGCCGGGGATGGCTTGTGCCATCCCCTTTGGCTTGCTACAATAGATTCGGACAATTTGCAATGAAACTTCAAGTCCAAAGAAAGTGAACATGACTCATGAAACGTTTTAAAATTCTACTGCTTTGCCTCATGCTGATATTCCCTGCTGCCGTCCGCGCATCGGCGCCTGACGATATAGCTATCGACCAAATGTTTAAAGCTGCCAATACAATTGGCGGCTCTGTGGTCATCATGAAAGAGGGCCGGGTTGTTTATGCCAGAGATTACGGCTTTAAAAATCTCAGAAGCAAACTGCCTGTTGACGAAAACACTTATTTCAGGGCAGCCTCCATCACCAAAATGATTACCGGCATTGGCTTGATGAAGTTGGTGGATGAGGGCAGGCTGGCCCTTGATGCTGATATCAGCGAATACTTTGGCTACCAGATTGCCAACGGCTACTATCCCCGAATCCCTATCACCCTGCGCCAATTGATGAGCCACACTTCAAGCATCAGCGAAGGCGGGGGCTATTCGTCGAAATCCAGAAAAGTCGCCCAAATGCTCGCTAAAAAAGTTGATTTGCGCGGAAATTATTACAAAGAAAAGCCAGGCAGCACTTACCGTTACTCAAACTTCGGGGCGGGCCTCACGGGCTCGCTCATGGAGGCAGTCACCGGTCTTAGTATCAACCGATACATGCAGCAGGCAATCTTTACTCCGCTGGGCATCGATGCCGCGTACAGCGCCTCTCTCCTGCAAAGGCCGGATGATGTCAGCAATCAATATAAAAATGGCGTACTCGATCAGGCTGTCGCAGGTCAATTACGCAAAACCTATGAAGATTTTGCGGACCCCGAAAGTCACTACCGCATCACCATGGGCGATGCCTGGCTGACATCCCGTGATATGGCCAAACTAACCGGTTTGTTAAGCGCTGATGGCAGCGTAGACAGTGTTAGAATTCTCAGTCCGCAGAGCACCTACTTGATGCGCCAGGAGCAAATGACGCTGAATCAAAGCGTTACAGGCCCCAGCCCCTACGGCCTTTTTCTTGAACATAATGATACCCTGCTCCCTGACAAAACCGTCTATGGCCATCAAGGCATGTCCGACGGTGCCATTCTCAATTGTTATTTTGAACCCGACAGCGATTTTGTCTTTGTTCTTTTCTCAAATGGCGGCAGCATGGTCAGAGAAAACCGCATCGGCAAGCTTGCCCGCAAAATGTTTGCATACTTTTATGACATCTATGGGGGTAATACTGAAGAGTTTGTAAACGCCGAAGAAGCTACCTGGGTTGTTCAGGAAGCAGACTAAATAAACTTGAGCCAAAATCCTGATTTTATCCCATGAAGCCCATTTTACTCTTGCAATCCTCAAAATGCAGTGTTATACTGTTTCAGCTGTCAACGCACAGCACTTGCGCCTTTAGCTCAGCTGGATAGAGTGTTTGACTACGAATCAAAAGGTCGGGGGTTCGAATCCCTCAAGGCGCGCCAAAAAAACCTCTTATCTTCAATAGATTTGAGGTTTTTTTGATGGTTTTTTTTTAGTTAATCAGATGTCAGTATAATCCCCACTGATTGAGCTAAATAGTGCTATTGATTCCTCTACCTTAATCTCCATATTAACTGCCAACGATTACGTCAATAATCCAGACCAGATCCATAATATCAATATCACCACTCGCGTTCGCATCAGCGTTAATCTTTGAAATAGGTTCAATGCCCGACACGATGTAATCGATGATGGCCACTAAGTCCATGATGTCGATTTTTTTATCGTCATTGGCATCGCCGCGCATGATTTGGCCCAGCACTTCAAAAGGAATATTATTTTCTTGGGCATAGGTGTGCGCGTAACTTCCTGTAGACCCATGAATTGTGACCGGTGGATTCTTTAATCCAGAATCCGCTCCAATGTAAGTGACGCTGGAAGGAATGATTATCTTCTTTAAATTAACACATCCTGCAAAAGCTCCATTTAGGATCCAGGTTACGCTGGAGGGAATGGTAACAGAGGTCAGGCTGGTGCAGCCGGCGAAGGTACGATATTCAATCGTGGTGACTCCCGAAGGAATATTCACTGAGGTCAGACTGCTGCAGTCAGAGAAAGCAGACTCCTCGATGTAGTTCACGCTTGAAGGAATGCTCACAGAAGTAAGGTTTTTGCATCCGGAAAAAGCACTATCCCGAATGGTCTTAACTCCAAAAGGTATTGTTACACTCAGCAGTTCTGTTCTCATGTAAAACGCGCGTATCCCAATGCCTGTAACGGACACCCCTTCTATAAGGGTCGGTATAACCAAATTTATCTGCGTTCCGGTATATCCTGTGATGGTTGCTTGATTATCCGCTACGGTATACGTGTAGCTGTCGGACGTAGTCCCCGAGGCTTGCACGTTTGCAGTTGATCCAGTCAGCAGCGCAGCCACCATCAGAAACAGCATAATCATTGTCAGACTTTTTCTCATTTCAATATCTCCTTTTTTGCTGTGCTTCTTCAACTTCCCACAATTACATCAATAATCCAGACCAGGTCCATAATATCAACATGGCCGCTCGCATTTGCATCAGCGTTAATTATTGAAACAGGTTCAATGTCGGACACGATATAATCGATGATGGCCACCAAGTCCATGATGTCGATTTTTTTATCGTCATTGGCATCGCCGCGCATGATTTGGCCAAGAACTTCAAAAGGAATATTATTATTCTGCGCATAAGTTTGCACATAACTCCCTGCGGACCCGTAGACGGTAACCGGAGTATACAAAAAGACATAATCATATCCAATATAAGTGACACTGGAAGGAATGATTATCTTTCTTAGATTATCGCATCCTGCAAAAGCTCTATTCTGAATCGAGGTTACGCTTGAAGGAATGGTAACAGAGGTTAGGCTGGTACAGCCAACGAAGCTATGTTCCGAGATTGTCGTGACTCCCCAAGGGATAGTCACTGAAGTTAGGCTGCTGCAGCCAGAGAAAGCAAACGCCTCGATGAGGGATACACTTGAAGGAATGCTTATCGAGGCAAGGTTTGTGCATGCGGCAAAAGCGCCATACTGAATGCTGGTAACTCCAGAAGGTATAGTTATACTCACCAGTTCAGTTTTACGTGAAAACGCACTCACTCCGATACTGATAACCGGAACCCCTCCTATATAAGCTGGAATTTTTAAATTAATTTCTGAGCCCATATAACCCGTGATAGTTGCCTTATCACCCGAAATGCTGTATTCAAACCTATCCGCTGTGGTACCTGTGGCTGCCGCGTAAGCTGTAGTCATTATCAGCAGTGTCAATATGAGAAGCGCTGTTATGAGTGCTTTTATTTTTTTCATTCCAATATCTCCTTATTAGTTGGCATATAGTTATAATATCCCAATACTTTGGACTTCAAACCATAGCTATCTCTATTTAATACTAATAGGATAAAACAAAGAGGGATGCTCATGAGCATCCCCTTGTTGAATTCACTTATTTATTTATTAATTAACCTTCATTGTGCAATATAATGAGAGTTCTATAGAAAATAGCAATGTTTATAAATGATCACCCTTGCGCTGCCTTCACTGCTCCAATGCGGTCCTCATATCCTCTTGCCTCCTCATCGTTGGCCAGGACAAAGTGGCCCGGCTGCAGCTCGCGCCAGGTGGGTTCATTGTTCTCATAATGATGAATTCTCTCGTCATAGATCAGGGGCCGCTTTTTGCGTTCGTAAGCAGGGTTGGGCAAAGGAACGGCTGATAACAGGGCCTGTGTATAAGGGTGCAGAGGGAAGCGAAACAGCTGCTCGGTGCTGGCAAGCTCGACCAAAAGACCGCGGTGAATGACTGCTATGCGGTCGCAGATAAAGCGCATGACAGACAGGTCGTGTGAGATAAACAGATAAGTCAGACCCCGTTCACGCTGCAATTTACTCATGAGATTGAGCACCTGGGCGCGGATGGAGACATCAAGGGCTGAAATAGGCTCATCGGCAATTATAAACTTGGGATTCATCACCAGCGCGCGAGCGATCCCGATGCGCTGCCTCTGACCGCCAGAGAATTCATGAGGGAAGCGAGCGGCAAATTCCGGCAGAAGGCCGACATCCATGAGGGCCTCGTGCACCCTTGCCTGCCGCTGCAACCGGGTGAGGTTTTTCTCGGTGCTGTAAAGACCTTCCGCGACAATATAATCTACCTTTGCCCTCTCATTGAGCGAGGCCATGGGGTCCTGAAATATCATCTGGATTTCTCTTGTCACACGGCGGTCGAGGTCTTTGTCTATCTTTCCGGATATGCGCTGACCGCCGTAGAGCACCTCACCGCCGCTGGTCTCATAGACCCGGATGATGGCGCGGCCAATGGAGGTTTTGCCCGAACCGGATTCGCCCACCAGCCCAAAGGTCTCTCCTTTGAAGATATCAAAGCTGACACCCCGCACGGCCTCAAAACGGCGCTTGCGCTCGCCAAAGGATATGTGCAGGTCCTTGACCTGAATCAGCGCTTCTCTGGGATTGTTATGATCAGCCAAACTCATAGAGACTCCCTCCCTGCGCGTCAATTCGCTTGAGACTTTCCGGCGGCTCCACTTTTGGCGCCCGCTCATCCAGCAGCCAGCTTCTCACCCTGTGGGTGGGGCTGACATCGAAATATGGCGGTCTTTCTTTGAAATCAATGTTGAGGGCGAAGGGATTGCGCGGCGCGAAGGCATCGCCCGCCACTTCATTAAACAGATTGGGGGGCGTGCCTTTGATG
Source organism: Clostridiales bacterium (assembly GCA_012512355.1). Classification (GTDB taxonomy): domain Bacteria; phylum Bacillota; class Clostridia; order Christensenellales; family Aristaeellaceae; genus UBA1038. Next base: position 8,399 of record JAAZEI010000314.1, read on the forward strand.
GCAAACAGCTCCTCCCCCTTGCGGCCCAGCTGCGGCAGCGAAGAGAGCAAAGCCCAGGTGTAAGGGTGCTTCGGGGCGTAGAATATTTCGTCACAGGTACCGATTTCAACAATGTCGCCGGCATACATGACAGCAATGCGATCGGCAATGTTGGCTACCACCCCCAGGTCATGGGTGATATAAATGGTGGTCAGGTTATATTTTTTAATCAGGTTGCGGATAAGCTGCAGTATTTGTGCCTGAATGGTGACATCCAGCGCCGTTGTAGGCTCATCACAAATGAGAATCTGCGGCTGACAGGCGATGGCGATGGCGATGACAACACGCTGGCGCATGCCGCCTGAAAACTGATGGGGATACTGCTTCATTCGGCGCTGAGGGTCTTCGATGCCCACATCCAGCAGGATTTCCCGGATGCGCTCCTGCGCTTGCGCCCCCTTTAAGCCCTGATGTAAGAAGAGGGCTTCGCCGATTTGCTTGCCAATGTTCTTGAGTGGGTTGAGGCTGGTCATCGGGTCCTGCAGCACCATGGCAATTTTTCGGCCGCGGATTGAGAGCCACTCTTTTTCAGTCTTGTAATTTGCCACATCTTTGCCCTCAAAGATGATGCTGCCCGAATCTACCCAGCCATTGGCATCGAGCAGACCCATGAAGGATTTTGTCAATACGCTCTTGCCGGAGCCCGATTCGCCTACAATGGCCAGGCTCTCCCCTTGGTGGATATCAAGGGATACCCCCCTGATGGCATGCAGCACCCTTCCCCTGAGGCTGAACTTGATGTTAAGGTCTTTGACTTGCAAAATAGGTTCACTCATTATCTCTCCTCCTTACACATGGTTGCGTGGATCGGCAGCGTCCGCAAAAGAGTTGCCGATGATGTAAAAGGATATCGTGACGACAGAGAGTACAATGGTGGGGAAAATCAGCTGGTAGGCCTGCGGTGTTGAAACAAGCTTGCGGCCAAGGGTGATGAGGTTGCCCAATGAGGGGATGGACAGCGGCAGACCCAATCCGATGTAGGTGATAAACACCTCGCTGCCGATGGCAGAAGGAATGGCCAGGGCCATGCGCAGCATAATCACTGACACCAGGTAAGGCAGAAGGTTTCTGGTAATGATGCGGAAAGTGCCGGTGCCAAGGCACCTGGAGGCCAGATTATAATCCCTGTCTCTGATGATAACAATTTGATTGCGCACAAATCGCGCCATGCTGACCCATCCTGTGATGGACATGGCAAATATCAGGGTGCTGATGCCCGGGCGCATGATATAGGCAAACAATATCAGCACCACGGTGTTGGGAATGTTGTTGATGACATTGTATATCTCAGTTAAAAGTTTATCCACCCGTCTGACATAGCCCCAGATGACGCCAACGGTGATGCCCACAACCGCTTCAATGAGGGCCACGATAAAACCGATAAACAGGCTAGTGCGCGTGCCCGACCAAACCATGCTCCACAGATCTTGCCCGGTATTGTTGGTGCCAAACAGAAAGGGCCTGACATCCGGGAGGATACGAAGCTGTGCTGTCCCTTTGGTGGTGGCGCTCAGCCCGTCTTCATGCAAATCGATGTCACTTTTTCTGACAAATAGCTCATGTCCCTGATAAGTATAGTTTTCTTTGGAGCTATACAGCTGAATCTGGAAATTGGATCTGCTCTCAAAAGGAACATTGCTCAGATTCTCAGGCAAACGCAGTTTGGTGGTAAAGTCGTTTTTTACAAAACCTTCCTGGCCTTTATAATTGATCCTGCACCATGCATCCCCGCATTCAAGGAGGGTAAATTCCTGTCTGGCGCGGATGGTATCCGTCACATTGCTCACGGCGGCCCATTGGCTGTTTTCCCAGGGGGTTACGATAAGCTCAGTCCCGACAGGCGCCTCATACATGACATTGCTGGTCCCCGGGGGTACATTGCTCAGCTGCATGCCTGTGATGGGGTGGTTGATGATGAGGGTCGCCCTGTACTGCATGGGCAGGACGGGCTGAATAAAAGTAAACAGCACCAGCAAAATCAATACGACCAGCAAGCTGGCTGCCAGCTTGTTTTTGAAAAACACTTTAACCGTGCTTCCCCAGTAGGAATAGTCCGAGGAGGCCGTCAGCTCAGCCGCTTTTTGAGAATAAGCGGCAAAGGCAAAGTCTGCGGTCTGGTTTTCTATGGCCTGGTGCAGACCACTCTCGCGCGGAGGTATCGCCATCACCGCACCCCCTCTACTTTTGAAAAGCTGATGCGGGGGTCAATCACAGCCATCAATAAATCACCCAGCAGCATGCCGATAATACCGATGCTGGCATAAATCATCACCAGGGTCTGCACCATGGTATTGTCCTGCCTGGTGATGACATCCACCAGCAAGCCGCCCATCCCCGGGATAGAATAGAGTGATTCAATATAAATGGAACCCGCCACCGTAAACAGCAGGGATGAGGGAATGTACTGAATCATTGGGACAAAGGCATTGCGAAAGACATGCTGCATGGTGATGTTCCGGCCCGAAACGCCTTTCGCCCTCGCCAGCTTCACATAATCCTTGTTCATTTCATCCACCATATATCGCCTCAGCCACATCGCGTAATAAGCGATGGAGCCAAGTGACATTGACACCACCGGCAGGATCCAGGTGACCGGGTTGTTCATGTCAAAGAGCATGGATATATTAAATAATCTGGAGCCATAACTCTGTATATATATATAATAGACGGCAGCCGGCACAGCGTTGATAAACACGATGAAACCGGTGCCCAGTTTATCCCAAATTTTAGATTTGCTGCGGGCCATTTTAGCGCCCAGGGGAATTCCCACCAGCAAAGACAAGGCCATGGAGAAAAGGCCCATCCGGATAGATACCGGCGCCTTGGCTTTGATGATGCTGCCGATATTCACCCCAACCGCATAGCGGTTGGATATACCCAGATCACCCTGCAATAATCCGGCATAGAAGTTTTTCAGCTGCACCCAAAGGGGGTCTCGCAGACCCAGCTGCTGCAGCTTCGCTTCCACCACGGGTTTTGCTACTTTATCAAAATTGTCAAAATATCCCTCAATTGGCATCTGACGCATCAGTGCAAACACAACAGTCAGGATAATCAACAGCGTCAATACAGAGGCAAGCAATCTCTTGCCCACATAATTCAGCACGCTACGGCTCCCCCTTTTAGATGAAAGCAGGGCTGTGGTTGGTTCGACATATACACAGCCCTGCTTTTCAAAATAACTTAATTCAATTCGGTTTAGTTAGCCAGTGCCTCGCGCTCAGCTTCCCACTGATCAAGCGCGTCAAAGTACATCTCGGTATTCATCGGTTCGTCCATCACGTGATGCCCTTTATAGCGCTCACCGGAGAGGCCAAAAGGTGCGTATTGGCTGTCAAAGGGGTTAAGACGGGCTGCGATATAGCCACCGTTGCCATAGCCAAAGGGAACGATAAAGGCCGCGTTGATGAGGTAGGCTTCAGCTTTTGCAAATGCTTCGTAGCGGCTTGCCAGATCGCCGGTGATTGCCTTGGCTTCCATGACCAGTGATTGATACTCCCTGAACAGGTTATTCCCCTGTTCATCGGTATCTGTGGTGAATTCGGGGAAATTATATGAGCCGCCTTCTTTGAAGGGGTCGGTGTAGGTCTCGGGGTCTGCATAGTCAGGTCCCCAGTTGCATTTGAGCAGGGCATAATTGCCTGAACGGCGCACAGCGGATAAGAATCCGGTAGAGGGGCCGGCTTCAACGATGATGTCAATAAAATCATCGCCTAGCAGGGCTTCGAGCTGCTGTTCAACAATCTGGCATTCTTCTGCCCAGGAAGATGAGCTGGGGTTGTAGCTGGTGAGGATTTTGATGGGGAAGGTGGCCCCCGCTTCTTCCAGCTCGGTCTTGGCTTTGGCAGCATATTCTTTTGCCATCTCTTCGTTGAAGGTGTTGAGGCCCAGGTCGGTAATGGGTGCCAAATCACCAAGGTTGATATAATCAACGCCATTGAGGTCAACAAAGTTTGGCGGCGTTACGGAATTGTAGACGAGGGATTCAGGGTTATCAGGTTCTGTGGGCAGCATCGCCTTGACGCGGTCCAGGCCGTGATAAATGGCTTTGCGGAAGTTCATGTTGTTGACAGCGATGGTCCAGTTTTCAGGCTCATAAGCTGCGTCAAATTCGGGTTTGAAGTTTAGCGCGTAAAAATAGGTGTAGAAGCTGCTCTGGCGAACAGGGCGCAGGAGATCTGCTGTATCCGCAGCCTGCAGCCACTGGCGCGCGATGGCGCTGTCGATGGAGGCATAGTCAATCTCGCCGCGCTTGTAGAGTTCGGGCGAAATGGTGGCGGCTTCCTTGTTGAAGGTGTTGTCGATGACATCGATATATACATGCTCAGCATCCCAGTTGTGGGGATTTTTGGTGTAAACGCGTTTTTCCTGTGGCTTGAGCTCACTGATGTAGTAAGCGCCATTGTACAGGATGGTATCTTTGCCGGTATACAGGCCAAAGTTCTCGCCTTTTTCGGCCAGGAATTCGCCATAAACAGGCATAAAGGTGACATAGGTGGTCATGGAGAGGAAGTAAGGGACAGGGCTGTTGAGGGTGTACTCAAGGGTGTAGTCATCAAGTGCCTTCACGCCAACAGTCTCCCACTCGGTCACCGGCGCTGCTTCTTTTCCGGCTTCGGGTGTTGTGGTGCCAAGGTAATAATCCTCCGCGCCTTCAACGACCGAATACATGATGTCAGCGGTCACGGAAGCGTTTTTGGCATCAAGGATATACTTTGCTGCGTCAACAAAGTCATGCGCAGTCACTTCAGCCACCACATTGGCATCGCCGTCTACCCACTTGGCGCCTTGGCGCAGGTGGAATGTCCAGGTTAATCCATCCTCAGATACTTCCCAGCTTTCAGCCAGAGAAGGCTGTACCTGGCCTAAACGATCATATTCTACCAGGGTATCAATGACATTGGCCGCAATGGCAAATTCGTTCGTGCTGGCGGTGATGAGGTAGTTGAGGGTTGTCGCCTCGCCCGAATAAAGGGACCGATAGGCCTGTGCCTCTGCCATGGCCGGTGTCAGACTAAGAACCAGAGCCACAATCAAGATCATGGAAATGAGTTTTTTCATGAGCTTCCTCCTATTTTTCGTTGTTCTTTTGGAGCGTTAACCGCTTTTTGAATATGCACATTATACTGATAAACAGAGACTCATGCAAGTGTTCGTAAAAATTTGTCTGCATTGATCACCCTTTGCCAAGGTATTGGATAGAAAATGAAAGATGCCCCTTCTAAAATTTCATTTTGTAATAGAGCGAATTTTCGATATTCATCTGCTGTGAATCTGGGGAGCCCTCTTTTTTCAAGCATAATTGAAAATGGTGAAAAACTGCCCTGTTTTGCGATATAAAAAAAGCTGAGCGCAGCCGCCCAGCTTTTTTAGCCATTATCGCTAGCTTAGTTCAAACTGGCTGTTGTACAGCCGGGCATATACTTTGCCCAATTCCATCAATTGATCATGATTGCCCTGCTCCACGATGTCGCCATCCTCCATCACCAGGATGAGGTCTGCCTCCCGGATGGTTGACAGGCGATGGGCGATGACAAAACTTGTTCGGCCCTTCATCAGCTTTTTCATGGCGCGCTGGATGCGGTGCTCTGTCAGGGTGTCGACATTGCTTGTCGCCTCATCAAATATCATGATGCGGTTATCAGCAAGAAATGCCCTGGCGATTGTCAGCAGCTGGCGCTGTCCCTGGGATATGTTATCTGCCAGCTCATTGAGCTCCATCTCGTAGCCGCCGGGCAGGGTTGTAATAAAGTGGTCTGCATGGGCAGCTTTTGCCGCCGCAATCACCTCTTCATCCGTGGCTTCCAGTCGGCCGTAGCGGATATTTTCCATGATGGTGCCCGAGAAAAGCCAGGTATCCTGCAGGACCATGCCAAAGGCAGTCCGCAAATCCTTTCTGGTCATGCCCCGAAGGTCCGCACCGTCAAGTTTGATGCTGCCGCTGTCCACATCGTAAAAGCGCATCAGCAGTTTTATCATGGTGGTTTTCCCGGCACCTGTTTTGCCCACTAGCGCAACGGTCTGACCGGCCTTGATGTTACTTGTAAAGTCCTTGATGACAGGCTTTGCGCTGTCATAGCCAAAGCGCACATGCTCAAAGCTGACATCGCCTTTGACATCGACCAGGCAAACCGTTTGCTCATCCTGTTTTTCTTCAGCCTGGGATAAAAAGTTAAACACCCGCTCGCTGGCAGCCCCAAGGGACTGAATCTGGCCAACCATCTGCGCGAAGCGGGCAATGGGCTGGGTGAAGTTGCGCACATAGGCGATAAAGGCCTGGATATCTCCCACTGCGATCTGGCCGGAGGCCGCCAGGAAAGCGCCGGTGATGGTCACGGCTACATACCCCAGGTTGGTCATGAAGGTGATGATGGGCATCATCAGGCCGGAGAAAAACTGGCTCTTCCAAGCACTGTTATATAGTTTTTCATTGCCTACATTGAATACTTCCTCCACCTCTGCTTCATGGTTGAACACTTTGATAATGGCTTGTCCGGAATAGCTTTCTTCCACCTGACCGTTGAGTTCGCCCATCATCGCCTGCTGTTCACGGAAGAAGGGGCGGCTTCTTTTCATCACAACGCTCATCAATAAACCACTAAACGGCACAACCAGTACCACCACCAGGGTCATTAAGGAGTTAATCGAAAGCATCATCCCCACAATTCCCAATATGCTGGCCACGCCCGCGATGCTCTGGGTGACAACTTCTGATAAGTTTTGACCGATGACATCGATATCGTTTGAGATAATGCTGAGGGTATCACCGACCGCGTTTTTCTCAAAATAATCCAGCGGCATGCGGTGAATCTTTTTGGATATGGCGTTGCTGAGTTTATAACTGATATCCAGCGAGACGTTCATCATCAGATAGCTTTGCATCCACTGGAAAATGCTGCTGCCCGCGTACAGCGCCAGCACCATCATCAGAACCTCATTGAGCCTCCCAAAATCGATGCCACCAACACCCTGTACTTTTTTCATCAGACCTTCGAAAATTGCCGTGGTGGCCTGCCCCATGATTTTTGGCCCGATGACAGAGAGGGCCGTGGACATCAGCGCCAGCAGGATGGCAGCAATAATCTTGCCAGAATGCGGCTTTAACCATGGCAGAAGGTTTTTAAATGCCTGCATGGGGTTGGCGGCTTTGACGATATCTTTTGACATGTGTCCCCCCATCATAGGCCGACACCCCCTTTGAGTTCTTCTTCACTTAACTGGCTTTGTGCAATGGCCTTATACACAGGGCTGTTCTGCATCAACTGCTCGTGCGTCCCAAGCCCCACCAGACGGCCCTCATCCAGCACCACTATCTTTTGGGCATGCATGACAGTCGCGATGCGCTGGCCTACAATAATAACGGTTGAATCTTTCATCTCCTGACGAAGGGCTCGGCGCAGCTGTACATCGGTGCGGTAGTCAAGCGCTGAAAAACTGTCGTCAAACAGCACAATGGGCGGCCGAGAGGCGATGGCACGGGCAATGGAGAGCCTCTGCTTTTGCCCGCCCGAGACGTTGCTGCCCCCGCGGGAAATGGGGCTCTCATAACCCTCTTCTTTCTCATCGATGAACTCCTGCGCCTGGGCGATACCGGCTGCCGCTTTCATCGCCTCATCGCTGACCTGTTCATGGGAATACTTGATATTGCTGGCGATGTCTCCGCTAAAGAGCACGCCCTGCTGGGGCACATAACCCATTTGTCGGCGCAAATCGCGCAGCCTGATCTTACGCACATCCGTCCCGTCCAGCTCTATGCTTCCCTCTGTCACATCGTATAGCCTGGGGATGAGATTGACCAAAGTGGATTTACCCGAGCCTGTTCCGCCGATAATGGCGGTTGTTTCGCCTGGTTTTGCTGTGAAGGTGATGTCATGCAGTGTATCTTCCTGCGCGTCGGGATAGCGGAAGGATACATGATCAAACACCAGTTCACCCTTTGTCTTTCCCGCGATTTCCTGTGCACCGAGCCTATCCTGAATGGACGATTGGGTGTCAAGCACTTCCAGAATGCGCACCGCGGAAACGTTGGCCCTCGGCAGCATGACCGCGACCATCGACAGCATCATGAAACTCATAATAATGGACATCGCATACGTAATCATGGCCATCATTTCACCAACCTGCAGCTGACCCATGTTGATGCCTTGGGCGCCAAACCAGATAATGGCCAGCATCACGACATTCATGACCAGCATCATAGCGGGCATCATGATGGTAAAGATGCGAAGCACAAAGCGCAGCACCCTGATCAGGTCTTTGTTGGCGGTTTCAAAACGGTCTTCTTCGAACTGTTCACGGTTAAAGGCGCGAATGACGGACAGCCCTGTCAAAATCTCCCTGGAGACAAGATTTTGTCTGTCAACGCGCTTTTGCATGATTTTAAACTTCGGCAAGGCCATGCCTGCCAATACACCGATGAGCAGCGCGGCGGCTGCCACCCCTAAAATAACAATCCAGCTCAGGCCGCTTTTGAGCTGGGCTACGCGCCATATGCCGATAGCCCCCAAAATCGGCGAATATAATAGAATGCGAAACACCATGGTGCTTGACTGCTCAACCTGCCGGATATCATTGCCGCTTCGCGTGATCAGACTGGCGATGGAAAATTTGTCCATCTCCGCTTTTGAAAAGCTCAGCACTTTTCCAAAGGTGCGCCGACGCAAATCCCGACCGATGCGCGCGGCGGCGCGGCTGGATATAAACCCTACCACCACCGCGGCGCTGCCCATCAGCAAGGTAAAGCCAATCATTTTAAGCCCGGCCAGGCGCATATAACTTTGCTGCGTGAAGCTGATGTCAAACCCCATTTCCTCATAATCGGCTTTCACAAACTGCAGCGCTGCCTGCCTGAGCATACTTTTTGATAAAAAACCTTTGCTTTCAAGTGTATCTCGGGCATTTTTCAAAACAAGTTCGCCCGTCATCTGGCCTGAGGCAACAGCGCCCAGCAAGCCTTCCACAGCACCAGGCTGCTGCTGCAGGGTAAACAGCAGGGCCATGGGCAATTCAAGGCTTTGGTCCAGCTCCTCACGCTGCGCTGTGCCAGCCGGCTGCAAAACATACATATCATCCTGCAAAGCATAGGCCGCCGCAATGCGGTCTTTTTGTTTCTCATTCATCAGCAGCAGCAGTTTTTCCATACCGGCTGCACTGATGCGGTCTGCCGCCGCATGTTCAAACCCATGCTGCGCAATGCCCACATCCACCAAATCAGACATGTAAGCGGGCAGAGACATTTCCGCATAGGCCTGCATGATTAAAAAAATGAACACCAGCAGGGCGGCCTTCCATTCTTTTTTAAAAAAGCTAAATACCTTCAAATCCTATTCCTTCTGCGCGTCACTCCTGCGCTTTTATGGCATCAAAGAATTATAGACTGCGCCAAATTATCTGTCAATTATCACAAAAGGACGGCTGGTGCCTGATGCTCATCATGCAAAATAAAAATAAACCAATCCCGATTATATATACCCTCTTGAGAGACATAATTCTCTGATAGGCAGTTAATAAATACAAAAAACACCTGCCAGCCAATGCCCTCAATCCTTCTTTATACACAAGGCCTTGAAAGCGCCTGGGCAGCGCCCTCCCTGCTGTCTTGTTCCAGCGCATAGCGAAGCGCGTCCAGCAGGTGGTCGGGCCCTTGGGGCAGGGGAAGCCCCATTGCTCCTATATCCTCACGCCAGCGATACTCCTGCAATTCCTGCATGGTGTATTGACAGCGGCTGTCACAGACGATCTCCATGCCCTGCAAAAACCGTATGCCCTGGCGCAGGCTGTCCGGCCCTTTTTTGGCAGCCACCGCCGCCAGGCCAAGCCCCCTGAGCTGGGCAATACTTTTTGGCTCAGCGCTATCGCAAACGATCAGGTGCTCACCTGCCATGGGTCGCAGACGCTCTGCGAGGGTTTCGTTGCTCAGGCCTGTTTCATAGAGTTCCTCCAGCACATAAATGCGCCTGTGTTTCATATCAACCTGCAGCTTGATGGCGGCCGCCGGGTCCCTTGCATAGCCAAAATCCAGGCCAAAACGAAGGAATTGCGCATTTTGCGGCAGTGTCGATAAATTCTCCCTGCGCCAATGGGGGAAAATGGCGCCGGCTATCTGCCCCCATTCGCCAAGGGTGTAAACGCGGTGAAAATACTCATCCTGCTCTGCCGCATAGTTGCGGCGGTCATCCTCAGTCAAAAAGACATTGTCCTGATAGGTTGTTTTGATCATCAGCAAGTCAGCGCTTACATGTTTGCGCTGCCCTTCTGCCCAGCCGGTAAAGAACTGCTTGTAAATCCAATGTGATTTGCTCACCGGGTTAAAGCTCATCGTTAAGCGCTTTTTATGCAGGCTGAGTCCCCTCAAGCGCTTCTCAAGCTGCTTCATGTCTTCATATCGGCACTCTGTCGCCTCCTCTATCCATACATCTGTCAAAGCCCCACACTGCGGGGTCAGTGACTTGACCTTTTCCACATCATCAAGGCCCAGAAAGAGTATCTGCGCGCCGCTGCATTTGGCGGTCAGGCTCATTTGACTGCTGCTGAGCACAAATTCGTCTTTTAACCCCAAACGGTTCATTGCCTTTTGCACTTCGTTAAAACAGCTGTGGCGCAGGGTGCGGGCGACCTGCCTGACAATCAGGGTATTGCGTCCGGTTAATGCATCCAGCACCGCACGCCCTGCCAGAAACACACTTTTTCCTGAACCGGCCCCGCCAAAATAAATTTGATAGAACTGTTCAGCCCTCAGATAAGGGTGATAGCAGAGGTTAATTGCCTCCCCTGGCACCAGGATTTTGTTTTCACGCATCATTTATCCTCCTGGAGCACCAGCACCCAATTCCCATTTTTGAGCAGTGTTTCCTCTTTTTGCGGCGGACAAAAGGCCATCACTTTCATCAAATCCGCAGCACTCAAGTCCCCTTTTTGCAGCCTGTCGTTAAGCTGTCTCGCGGCATCTTCGCGCAGCTTGGAATAATCTATGTCTTTGACTTTTCCCTTTGCTGTTTTCCTTTTCACCTCGGCTGCCTGATTGGATGTTTCTCTTATATCTTCCATATTACTTCCTCCTCCCCTGCATTCTAACCGCCAGCAGGCTCTGACATCTACTGACTTAGGCTGACAAGATGCGCAGAAGGGTTATTTATGAATTGGGTGATTGCGTTTTTGCCATATATTTGATATTATTTCCATTGAAAGGGAAATTGATGGTATTTTCCTTAATAACAGAAACAATGCAAAAAATTTAGCATTTTGATTTCCTTCATAAGGGAAATATTTGATTCTTTCCGTATTGATGGAAATAACTGCTTCCAAGAAACGAAAGGCCATGAGCTGATGAACCAATACTTGGCTATGATCGGCGACCTGAAGGGCTCAAGGCATATCGCCGACAGAGCGCAGGCGCAGCTGCAAATAAAAAAAGCCCTGGAAGAAATCAATCATTCCTATCCGGAGTGCATCACATCCAAATTGACCCTCACCCTGGGGGATGAATTTCAGGCGCTGCTCTCCCCCTGCCCAAGGCTTATGCAAATGCTGGATGAGCTTGCCATGCTGCTGAAGGATTTTCCTTTCAGGATGGGCCTGGGCTATGGCGAAATCAGTACAGCCATCGACAGCAATATCAGCATCGGGGCTGATGGCCAAGCCTACTGGCAGGCGCGCGATGCCATTGAGTATGTGCATGATAACAATGCGGGCGGCAAGGTAAAAACACATATTTGTGGCTTTGGCCCCCAGAAAGACGAGCTTCTCAATGCTCTGTTTGAAGCCAGCGACACCATCAAACATGGCTGGACAAATCTGCAGACAGATACCTTTCACCACATGCTCAGGCAGGGCATTTATACCCAAAACTTCGAACAAAATATCTTTGCGCAGGCAATCGGCATCTCTCAAAGCAGCCTGACCAAGCGGCTGAGCGCCGGCAATATCAAACTGTACCTGAAAATTCGCGGCTTAATCGCCAAAAGCATTCGAGAGTGGCAGCATGAAGATTGATGAGCTGACCCTTCTTTTTGTAATCGCTCACCTGCTGGGAGATTTTTATTTTCAAAGCCAGCAGCTCGCCTGCCAAAAAGACCGCCATATAAAAGGTGTATTGACGCACAGCTGTCTCTATGCCGCTACGATAGTCACGCTGGGCATCGGCCTTGTTTTGCTGGGCAGTCATTGGCACCTTCTTTTGGCAGGTACCCTGATCTCAATCCTGCACATGATTATCGATATCATTAAATTCCTGCTGCAGGTAAAATTTGCCGCGCGTCTGACACCCGGGTCAAAGGGCAGCGCCGTCATGTATTTGACAGACCAGGCACTTCACATCGCTGTGATTGTTTTTATCATACAGGGCTGCTATCTCTCCTGGTACTCTCTGCCTCTGCCCGTATTTATCACCCGGGAGGCGCTGAAGTGGACTTTGCTGATACTGCTCAATGCAAAACCTGCCAACATCAGCTTTAAAAAACTGTTTGAGAAGTATGTGCCCGACATATCAGGGCCAGAAGAGCTCTGCCTGGCACAGTCACGCCATGCTGCGCCGCAGCCGGGCGCCGGCGCCTTGATTGGCACCATTGAACGATTTTTATGCATCATCTTTATCAGCCTGGGGCAGTTCGCTGCCATCGGGCTGATTTATACAGCCAAGTCCATTGCGCGCTTTGAGAAAATAGGAAAGAACCCCCGATTTGCAGAATACTATCTCATTGGCACCCTATACAGTATCCTGTTTGTTCTGATATGCTATTATTCAATCATGAAATTGCTGTAAGGAGGCAAAGATGAGCGCAGCCGACAAAATTTTTATTCAAAACTGCAGACAGATACTTCAGCAGGGCGTCTGGGACAAAGGCCAGCCGGTACGGCCCAAATGGCAGGATGGCAGCCCCGCGCATACCATCAAACTTTTTGGCATCGTCAACCGCTACAATTTAAAGGAGGAATTTCCCATCCTCACCCTGCGGGAAACACGCCTGAAAAACGCGGTGGATGAATTGCTGTGGATATGGCAAAAAAAGTCAAACAATGTAAACGACCTGGCAAGCCACATTTGGGACCAGTGGGCAGATAATACCGGCAGCATCGGCAAGGCCTACGGCTATCAGCTTGGCATCAAGCACCACTACCCTGAGGGTGAGTTCGATCAGGTTGACCGGATACTGTTTGACCTTTGGAACAACCCAACTTCACGGCGCATCATCAGCAACATGTATTCACACCAGGATTTGCATGAGATGTCCTTGTATCCCTGCGCCTACAGCATGACCTTCAATGTGTCAGGAAAGACGCTCAATGCCGTATTAAACCAGCGCTCTCAGGATATGCTGGTGGCCAACAGCTGGAATGTCAGCCAATACGCGGTACTTGTTCACTTGCTGGCACAAGTCAGCCAGCTTGAAGTGGGTGAGCTTGTCCACGTCATCGCGGACGCACACATCTATGACCGCCATGTTCCGCTGGTGGAAGAGCTGATAGAGCGAAACCCTCTTGACGCACCCCGGCTCATCATCAACCCTGAGATCGATAATTTCTATGACTTCAGCGTAAGCGATGTGCAGCTGGAAAATTATAAGTTTCACAAATTCGCGCATCGCATTCCCGTCGCTCAGTAGGAGGGCTTCTTATGGAGTCGATTGTCGCAGTTGACCGCAATCATGCCATCGGCTCGGGTGGGGGGA
>JAAZEI010000315.1 GCA_012512355.1 Clostridiales bacterium
AATTTTATCATTTTCTGCCACGATTTGCTTTATAATGCCGCGTCCGCGCTCAATAATCTCATCCACTTGACTGTTGCCGGTTTTAGGCAGATCCTCCATGGCGGTCATTTGTTTTGATGTATCAAGGCCCGAACCCATAATCTGAGCTACACGCCCTGCAATTAATGCCGCTGCAGCCATCAGCAAAAAATGCGGCCACTTATACAATGGAAATATTGCAGCATAAGTCAGGCTGGTTATTCCTGCGGCAAGAAACCCATATATCCTACCCTTGATGGGTGATTTGGATTGGTCCTTTTTCGCCACGTCATTTCCTCCTTCAAACCGAGCAAACCCCTTATACTATAGAGGAAGTATAGCATAAATACAGTCCGTCAACAAATTAGAAATCACTCATTTTTATCAGGCTATAAATATGATATACTACACCAGCAACAACTTTGTAATGTGAGGAATAAAATGATTACAATTGGAATAGGTGCCAGCTGGGATAACCAAAAAAAACGCATTAGCATGCCAAATGACTACATTACTGCTGTGATTCGGGCAGGCGGCCTGCCTCTGCTCTTCCCCTTAACGGACTCCGAACCAGTATGGAAGGCCATGATTGATCAGGTTGACGGTGTCATTTTCCCCGGCGGTGAGGATATAGCACCCGAGCTTTTTTCAGAATCCATTCATTCACACTGCGGTGATATTATACCCGAGCGAGACGCGCAGGAACTCTTTACCTATAAATATCTTTTGACAACAGGCAAGCCTTTCCTTGCTATTTGTCGAGGAGTTCAGCTAATGAATGTGGCGCATGGCGGCAGCCTCTACCAAGATGTCCCTGCTCAATTGCCTGAAATTCATATCAACCATTCACAAACAAATACACCTCAAGACGCACATTATGTGGACATTACGGAAGGCACTTTGCTCCATCGTCTTCTTGGCGCAGAGCGAGTATCGGTCAACAGCCGGCACCATCAGGTTGTCAAAGCATTGGGAAAGGGACTAAAAGTCAACGCTCGCTCTGAAGATGGCCTAATTGAAGGACTGGAGCTTGATAACGGCTACCCGGGAATTGGTTTGCAGTGGCATCCAGAAAACTTATCCAAGCATGACATTGCGATGCAAGGTCTCTTCAATTGGCTTGTAAGGGAGGCAGGCAAAATCTTGTGACTATCGCTTTGGTTGCGGACTTACATGGCAATATGACTTCTGTCCTGGCGCTTGAAAAAGACCTTAAGGATCGGGGTATTCACAAAATTTGGTGCTTAGGTGACCTGGTCGGTAAAGGACCCAGCAATGACAAGACTTTTGACTGGGCTATCGCCAACTGCGAAGTTGTTTTGTGCGGCAATTGGGATGAGGGTGTGGGCCTTCAGCAGTATGTGAACGATTCCTTTTATTTTGAACAATTAGGTTTGGAACGGCTCAAAAGACTGAGCCTTTTCCCAAAAGAACACCACACAAGATTAAGCGGCAGACACATCCGCCTGATTCATGGAAGGCCTGTGATGGAAAGCCTGCTCAACCCTCATCTTACCCCTGCCAAAGAGCTTGAATCTTTGTTTCAAAACAAGTATCAGGTTGTTGGTTTTGCAGATACGCATCGCCAAAGCCTTCGAACTTTAACAAAAGGTATTTTGTTCAACACAGGTTCGGTAGGCAATGGTTTGGGGGTAAACATGGTGCAATATGTCATCATTGAAGGTGATGAGAATGATCATCAAGCGCCCTTTGATATTCGTTTTATCACTTTGCCCTATGACATTGAACAGGCAGTCAGAGAGGCACAGGCTCATCCAAACATGCCAAATGCTCAATCATTTATTCATGAAATACGTTCAGGCATCTATGCCAGAAAAGCAATAAAATCACCAAAAAATTAGTGCTGTAAAAAAAGACCCCTGCAATTATTGATGCAAGGGGTCTTGCCTAAAAGTTCTACATGCTGATGACCTGATATCCTTTTTCTATGTAGTCACTCATACTTGCGTGACCAAACATCTCGCTGAGCAAAGGCAAACCCAGCTCTTTATTGATGTCAAGCACACCCAATTGCTTTGAACACGCCATGCAAATGCCGGCTAATAGTCCCTTATCGCGCGCTTTGACATAATGCGGGTTATTTTCTTGCTGCAGTACAGAAGGCAGTTTTACGGATTGACCTTCAAAGATAACCTTGACTTCAGCCTCTTTGTCAAACAAATCAACAGCATTCATCAGCACGTGCATCAAACAGCTCTTTTCCCCTGTCATGGCATAGAAAAGCACCTTATTCATTTATTGTATCCTCCTTTATTTATCACCGAGAGCTTCGATGAGCACTTTGGCATTTTTTCTCATAACAGTCTGATATGCATCTATTGAGCCATCGCCTGTCACGATAGGATCAAGCTCATACACAGGAGCGCCTGTCTCCTGCGCCACTGCCTTTGCTGCCCTGTCATCGTATTGGGGCTCAGTGAACAGCGGGGGCAAATTAGCTTCCCACACTCTCTCTATCAAGGTTTTTAGCATCTGAGGCGTCAGGCTTTCGTCAGGTTCCAGCACCAGCACCGCCACCACATTCAGATCATAAGCATTGGCAAAATAAGCAAACGCATCATGGAAAGTCACGATATCGCGTCTTGATAAATCATGCAAATCAGCCTTTAGGTCAGTATCTAGCTGGTTTAAAACATCAATATATGCCAATGTGTTTTTCTCAATGTCATCAGCTTGAGAAGGTAAAAGTTCTTTAAGACCTTGTGCAATATTACGTGTCATGATGATTGCATTTTGCGCGTCAAGCCAAATATGTGCATTAAACTCACCATGATCATGTTGATGGTCATCCTCTTCATCCTCATGGGCAACCTGATGCTCTTCGCTGTAAAGCATTTGGATGCCATTAGAGCTGTCCACTATCTTCAGGTTTGGATATAAATCTTCAACCATTGGCAGAAAGCTCTCCATACCGCCGCCATTGATGAGCAGGGCATCCGCACGTGAAAGCGTCACCATATCACTGGCCAAGAGCTGATAATCATGCAAACAGCCCGTTGAGGGGTGCGTAAGGTTTGTTAGATTTATACCTTCAATATTTTTTAAAATATTCTGCGTAAAAATATGAATTGGATAAAAAGAGGTCACAAGGTTAAGCTCTTCTTGCGCGTGGCTGACACCAAAAACGTTCATTATCAAAAGGATACCAATTAAAAGCGACAATATTTTTCTCATCATCATACCTTTCCAATCCTTAACTCCTAAGTTTCACGGTGATAGGGATATTTTCTTTAGTATATCATAAGAATTGAAATTCATTCAATTTTCTGCTCTTGCAAATTTTATAATTTTAGTCTCGTGCTGCTATTTCTCTCATTTGATTGTGATGCTTTAAGTCTTGACAAGCATGCCAGTGTGTAATATTATTCTACTGTTGCCTTGCCGATGTGGCGAAATGGCAGACGCGGCAGATTCAAAATCTGTTGTCCGAGAGGACATGTCGGTTCAAGTCCGACCATCGGTACCAACAAAGA
>JAAZEI010000316.1 GCA_012512355.1 Clostridiales bacterium
AAACCTGCGCGTCTTTATCATCTTTACTGGAGCCGACACGGCCGGAGTTGTGATAACCAAAGCCGATGTAGGCTTCAGCAGCTTCCAGCACAAGAGGCTGAGCGGCCTCTTCTTCTTCAATGTCCGCAATAAGCTCAGGGTTGAGCGCATAGCTGACAGCATTGATGATCGCGTTGCTGGTGTAGGTGGCGCCGGTGTACACATCGACATCGACATCGCCTTTTTCGACGATGGCAGCGGGAATCGCCTTCAGTGCTTCGCCTGCAATGGCCGGGGTCTCGTTTTGCTGTGTCACGGTGACCTGGGTAATTTTACCCTCTGTCACTTCAACACTGACGCTGACGGGGCCCATAAAGCCTTCGGCGGTGCCGGTCATCGTCTCTGCCATGGCTGTGGCCATGCCAAGTGCCAACAGGGCACAAACCAGGATGGTAAGGGTTTTTCTCATGGGGCGGGAACCTCCTCAATATGATGAACTTCAAAAAACAGAATACTATAAATACAAGAAACAAACAATACTTTTTGAACACATATCACCTAAAGTCTCATCATTGTGTATAACGCCCAAGAAGTAACACCTGATAATCATATCCTTTTAAATTGATCCTGAAAAATTAACGGCTATCCCCATCCTGTATTCCCCTGTTTTGGGGAAAGCATCGTAAAGCGGCAAGCAACCATCAGCCCTTTATTTTCACTTGACATTTCTAAAAACAAGTGTATACTATTAGTAATGAGTCTTATTACTGATTATGAAAGGAAAATCCTTGAAAGATAAATTGCAGCGCAACACCAAACAAAGAGAGCTGGTTTTAAACGCCGTGCAAGCACGCCGCGACCACCCCAGCGCGGACGACATCTACCTGGAACTGCTGGAAAAATCCCCTGACATCAGCAAAGGGACAGTCTATAGAAACCTCAGGCTGCTGAGCGAAAAGGGCCAAGTGCGGCAGATTGAACTATCAGATAAAGCTCGCTTTGACTGGCGCGAAGAGCCCCACTACCATCTGCGCTGCTCCAAGTGCGGAACGCTCAGCGATGCCGCCATCGACTATGACGCGGCGCTGGATCGTCTGCTCAGCGAGTCATCCGGCTACCTGATCACCCACCACCACACCGTTTTTGAAGGGCTATGTCCGCATTGCAGGTAAATTGACTGGGGAAGCTTCACAGCTTCTGCATAGGTCACATTTGCCTTTTATATAGAAAATTGACCAAAAGAAAGGAACATCAACATGGAAAACACACAAGCAGTCACCTACAACCGCATGCCGCTGATCGGAGATCCGGCCCCCGCCTTTACGGCTGTCACCACCCAGGGCAGCATCAACTTCCCGGAGGATTATAAGGGCAAATGGGTCATCCTATTCTCCCACCCCGCTGACTTTACACCGGTTTGCACCACCGAATTCATGACCTTTGCCAAAATGTCGGATGAATTCAAAGCGCTCAACACCGAACTGGTTGGCCTGTCCGTCGACTCGCTGTATGCCCACATCGCTTGGCTGAGAAAGATTCAGGAGCTGGAGTGGAACGGCATGAAGGATATGGAAGTCAAGTTCCCGCTCATTGAAGACATCCGCATGGACGTTGCCAACAAGTACGGGATGATACAGCCCGGCCAGTCCAATACACAGGCTGTGCGCGCGGTCTTTATCGTTGACCCCAAGGGCATTATCCGCACCATCCTATACTATCCCCTGTCCACCGGCCGCAACTTTGACGAAATCAAGCGCATCATCCAGGCGCTGCAAAAGGCTGACAAGGACAGCGTGGCGACACCCGCAGATTGGCGTCCCGGCGACGATACGATCATCCCCACAGCCGGTTCCTGCGGCACAGCCAAGGACCGCATGGAGAGCACCGACGATGACAAGTACTGCCTGGACTGGTTCATGTGCTTTAAGAGAGAGCAAAAAGCGCAATAACCTGCCAGAAAGTTCATCCAAGAGAGCCTGTTTTCAGGCTCTCTTTTTTGATTGAAGCCTGTAAATTTAAGAATGTTTCGGCCTATGGTTTTATTTTGTCTCATGGCCAAAACACTCCATTTGCGCGCGCACCAACATTGTTTTAAACCGGCACCCAAAGGTTATATATATAATGCACCATCAAGGTGTAATAATAAAAATATTGTAGGTATGAAAATGAAAAAAAACCTGAAACTGTTTGTCAGCCTTCTCTTGAGCTTGATTCTGCTAAGCAGCGTCACCGTTTGGGCTGAGGACCAGAATATCATCGACATTGCATCGGGCAATGAAGATTTCAGCATCCTGGTGGCGGCCCTGCAACAGGCTGACCTGGTGGATGCCCTTTCTGTCGAAGGCCCTTTCACCGTCTTTGCACCGACCAACGAAGCCTTTAAAAAGCTATTTAATGAGCTTAAGATATTGCCGCTGGACCTCATCAACCACCCCCAGCTAGCGGAGGTACTCCTCTACCATGTGGTGCCCGGCAAGGTGCTAAGCACCGACCTGCAAGACGGCATGGAAGCCCAGACCCTGGGCGGCCATAACATCACAGTCGACCTGCGTGACGGCGTGAAAATCAACCAGGCTTCTGTCACCGCAGCCGACATTGAAGCCTCAAACGGCGTCATTCATGTCATCGACACGGTGCTGGTGCCCGAGACCTTCCAGCTGGTCCCCGCGCAGACGGCACAGGAAGCGCCGGCGGCGCAAGCCGCTCCCGTAATTGAAGAGCCTGCAGTTCTTGAAGAAGCCGAAACACCTGAAGCTGCCCAAGCAGCTGAAACCGATCAGGATGTAGCCCCTCAGGATGAAACCGAGCAGCAGCCCGGAACCATCGTAGAAGTCGCCGCCGCCAACAAGGATTTCAGCATCCTGATGCTGGCGCTCCAAAACGCGGGACTTGACCAGGCCCTGCAAAGCGAAGGCCCCTTCACCGTCTTTGCCCCCACCGATGCCGCCTTTATGAAACTGCTGGGACAATTAAAGGTATCTCCCCTTGATTTGGTGGGCCATCCCCAGCTGACCGATGTGCTTCTGTATCATGTGGTATCGGGCAAGATCATGAGCACCGACCTGCAAGACCGCATGGAAGTTGATACCCTCAGCGGAGAAAAACTAACAGTGCATCTGGCTGAGGGCGTCAAAATAAATGATGCCGCCGTGATGACAGCTGACATCCCTGCCAGCAACGGCGTGATTCATGTCATTGACAGCGTGCTGGTGCCCCCGACTTTCGAGCTGGCACCCGAGCAGCCCGATCAAGTGCCTGAAGGCGCGATAGAGGCTGCAGTGCAGCATCCCTCCATCGTTGAGATCGCGGTGAGCAACCCCGATTTCAGCACCCTGGCCGCGGCAGTGCAAAAGGCCGGCCTGCTGGAAGTCATCCAGGGCGAAGGCCCCTTCACCGTATTCGCGCCCACCAATGCCGCCTTTGACAAGCTGCTGGGCGAGCTGCAGATCTCAAAGCTTGACCTCATCAACCATCCCCAGCTCAAAGATGTGCTGCTCTATCATGTCCTGGCAGGGAAAATCATGAGCACCGACCTGCAAAACGGCATGGAAGCCCAGACCCTGGGCGGCCAGAACATCACAGTCGATTTCACTGATGGCATCAAGGTCAATGATTCCACCATCGTCGCGGCCGACATTGAGGCCAGCAATGGCGTGGTTCACATCATCGATACTGTCCTCATCCCCGACTCCTTCCAACTAGTGCCGAGTGAAACCGCGAAAGAAGATGAGCCCGCGCAGCAGCCCGAAGCCATAGAGCCGCTGCCGGCCACTGTCCTTGACATTGCCCTGTCAAGCCCCGACTTCACCACCCTGGTGGCGGCCCTGCAAAAGGCTGACCTGGTGGAAACCCTCGCAGGCGAAGGCCCCTTCACCGTATTTGCCCCCACCAACGCCGCATTTGAGAAGCTGCTGGCTGAGCTTGGCATCACGGCCGAAGATCTCCTCAATAATCCTCAATTGACCGATGTCCTCCTCTATCATGTGGTCCCCGGCATGGTGCTGAGCACCGACCTGCAAGACGGCATGGAGGCCCAGACCCTGGGCGGCCAGAACATCACAGTCGACCTGAAAGACGGCGTCAAAATCAACGGTTCTGCCGTGACCGCGGCCGACCTGAAGGCCGGCAATGGCGTGATTCACGTGATTGATACAGTCCTGATCCCCGAGGGTTTTCAGCTGAGCCAGTACCGTGAGCTGACCGTCGGCAGTGAGGGCGACGATGTGCTAAAACTCAAGCAGCGCTTTGTGGAGCTTGGTTACTACCGCGATGTCAAGCTGAGCAGCCGCTACACCGAAAAAACATCTGAGACCGTGCTGCGCTTTGAGCAGGACGCCGGCCTCCCCGCTGATGGCATCGCAGACAGCCAGATGCAGGAAGTGCTGTACTCAGACGCTGCCCCCAGGCAGCACTAAGACAAGAGACGGCCTTTATGTGCCGGTTGAGTGAATTATTCAGCCGGAGCTGATGAAAACGAGCGGCACCGCGAGGTGCCGTTCGTTTATTTGTATGTAAATATCAATCTTCGTGTGCGTTGACACTGATGCTGATACACACATCAAGCAGCTATTTTGAAGCATGTTGACACCTATCTTTGTAAAGAGTTAGAGTACTAGAACAAAGAGAATCAGCGGATTGAGAACATGGCGCGCTTTGTTCCAAACTCGTCCATCGATAGATAAAACACAACTTGAGAAGTCTGAGGAGCATTATGTACATTCATCCAAATATGCTGCGAAAACAAAACCGTTTGGTCGCCGGTCACAGGGGTATGAAATCATGTTATCCTGAGAACACGCTGCTATCCTTTGAAAAGGCCATCGAGCTGGGCGTGGACATGCTGGAAATGGATTTAAACGTTTCAAAAGATGGTGAACTCGTCGTGATGCACGACCTGATCGTTGACCGCACGACGGACGGCACAGGCGCTATCCGATCCTTAACATTAAACGAGTTAAAGCGTCTGAACGCAGGTGTAAAGATGGCGCCTGAATTCACGGGCCTTCAAATCCCTACTTTCGATGAATTCTGTCAGCTGGTAGGGCAGCACCCCCATCTCCTTCTCAATGTTGAAATCAAGGATAAAACCGAGGAATGTACAAAGAAGGCCATCCGCACACTGAATAGATACAACTTAATCCCCATGTGCGTCTTTACCTGTTTTGATGCTGACATCCTGCGCTTGATCTATCAAAAGTACGATTTGCCGACCCAGGGATTTCCCGGCTTTAAGATGCAGCATTTTGAATACGGACTTAAAGGCACCCTGTCCTACATGAGCGCTGTGTGAATCGACATGGCTTCGCTGACTCCTGAGCGCGTTCAAGATTATGAGGACATGGCCATTCTGCCCTGGGCCTATTGTCCCGATGATGAACACTCTGCCGCCTACGCACTATATTGCGATGCCTGGCTGGTTACAGCCAATAATCCGGAGCCGGCCATGAGGATATTTAAGCAATAGAATCTCTCCTCCGGCATCTGCTGAATGAAGGGAATTTATAC
>JAAZEI010000317.1 GCA_012512355.1 Clostridiales bacterium
AATACATCCTGCTCTCCGCCCACAGGGAGGAGAACATCGACACCGAGGCCAATTTCCTCAGCCTGATGAACGCGGTCAATGCCATGGCGCAGAAATATGATATGCCCATCCTTTATTCCTGCCACCCGCGCAGTAAAAAGTGGATAGAAGAGCGCGGCTTCATCTTTGACTCCCGGGTGATCCAGCACGAGCCGATGGGCTTCCACGACTTCAACCACCTGCAGATGAACGCCTACTGTGTGGTGAGCGACAGCGGCACCCTGCCGGAGGAAAGCAGCTTTTTCCTGTCACAAGGACACCCTTTCCCCGCGGTGTGCATCCGCACCTCCACCGAGCGGCCGGAGGCACTGGACAAAGGCAACTTTGTCCTGGCCGGCATCACAAAAGAGCAGGTGCTGCAATCCGTCGACCTGGCGGTGGCCATGCAAAAGAATGGCCACCTGGGCACCCCGGTGCCTGATTACACGGATATCAACGTCAGCACGAAAGTGGTCAAAATCATCCAGAGCTATACCGGGATTGTGGATAGGATGGTTTGGCGGAAGTATTGAGTCAGCGCAGCAAGTTTATAAGTCACAAAGAGCCAGGCATCATCTGACAATGCTTGGCTCTTTTCGTTAATAAAAAACAATCAGATGGATACAAGTCCGATTTATTGTTTGACAAACACCACCTCATTTTCTGATTGACGGATTCAAAAAGCTATGCTAAACTTCACTTTGTCGGCTTTAATTTAAGCAGGTGCAATGCAGTCATCGCAAGAGCGTATCAGCCCTTCATCGGTTCCATCGAGGTGTGGCGCAGCTTGGTAGCGCGTTTGGTTCGGGACCAAAAGGTCGCAGGTTCAAATCCTGTCACCTCGACCATAAGAATACAAGAAAACCCAGTAGCCATCATTCATGGTCACTGGGTTTTTTGTCGTGAATATTCTATGACAAGATGAGTTCATGGTGTTAAAGCGCATTCTCTGCGCCATCATAGCGCTCACCCCATAGGCGTTTTTATATCAAGCTTTATGAGGCATGTAGGCAATGCCCGCTAACATAATGACGGCGAATACCAGCAAATAATACACAACAGCCATCTCATGGGCTATGCAGGCGGCAATCACCATGAAGACACAGCTGAGAATAGCCAAGCCGGGCATGATAAAGCGTTTGAAAGTGGACAGCGTCGTTTCGCGCTTCATCATCATCAGGAGGATGGGGATATACCCTGCGTACAGTGTGATGATGGGCAATTCTGAAGTATCAAATGCCACCGGGCCAAACCAGGAAGCTGTGAGGTTGGCGCCATAGAAGTACAATAGCCAAAAGGCGCAGAGCAAAAGACCCAGGATGGAAGAGTTAGCGGGCATATTGGTAACGGGGTCCACCTGTTTGAGGAGATTGGGGTTGGGGCCATAGCCGCGAACCGCCAGGGAATATAGGGCCCGTGTACAGCCCACCATGAGGCCGTTTAAAGTGCCCAGACAGGAAATAATAATAAATACAAAAATCAGCGTGCCGGCAACTTGCCCGAAAATATTCTGGAAAGCAAGTTTAGCGCCTGTCTGGCCATTGCTCATCAATTCGGCTGCAGGCACAGCGCCAGCAAGGCCGATATAATAGAGGATATAAACAGCAACCACGATGACTGCGCCAATCATTAACGCGCGAGGAAGGTTCTTTTTTGAATCTCTGATTTCTGAGTTGATGGAGGTAGCGATAATCCAGCCTTCATATGCAAAGGCAACGGCTACCACGGCCGCAAACAGCCCACCGCCGGTGCTGGCTGATTCGATGGTCGTACGGTTGAAGTTTTCCATCGTCATGCCATTGGATAGACCCACAATTGTACCGGCGACAGCCATCAACCCCAGTGGGATGAGCTTAATAATTGTCGTTGTTACCTGGAAACGCCCCGCAAGTATTGGAGACAGGGCGTTGAGCGCGAAGATGGCAATGAGGTAAAAACATGCAATGACCATACAGGAACCGCCCGTGATGTCCCAATCAAGAAGTACACAGGTATAGCGTGCGGAAACCCAAGCCAGGACTGAGGTCAGCGTAGGTTTATAAAGAACAGCCATAAACCAACCCATAAAGTAGCCGTATTTACGATTTACATAGACATCAGCGTAGTCTACGATGCCATTGATTTTCTCGTGGCGGGTCGCCATGGTAGCAAAGGCAAAGCTGCAAATAATCGTAATCAGACCGACAAGTCCCCAGGCCACGATGCCCAGGGGAATATTGCCATTTGTTTCTATCAGGACCTTTTCTGCCTTGAAGAACACCCCGCTGCCGATGACGATGCCAACCACCATAGAAATTGCCGTGAACAGGCCATACTTTTTCTTGAGTTCGCTTTGCATATATTCCATCCTTTTCTTATCAGACAAGGCCAAATCACCAAGCCCAGTCTAAATATGATATTTTTACACACTATAGGTATTTGGGCGGTGTTTGTAAATTACAATAAAGCAAAAATGCAAGGCAAGAACATTGAACTTAATTTTTGGATTGAGAAATGAGCAACACCGGATGAGTGTATAAGACCTCTTTATAATGAACAAATGTGATGGCAATCAGGCAGAAAAGCATTGTTGTTATGGGGTTATCAGCACCTCCGGCAGGCGTTCAAATTGACCAAACAGCATATTTATAGTAAAATAGTAAAGCATTAGAATGTGGTTCATGAAAAATCGCTTTAATTAATGTTGGTTTCGAGTTACTTCACAATCAGAACAATACTGAGTAATTTGATATAACGCAAGGCATCATTCAACCTGGCGATTTGGTTTTAATGGCATGAACTGACTAGACGACACGAAAGGAACACAATGAAAAAGACAATAAAGAACCTCCTGCCGATTTTCCTGGCAGCTGTTATGCTGATAGCCGGCATGACTTCCGCACAGGCTAAAAGCACCACCGTTTTTGGTGATGCAGGCTGGGATAGCATGAAATTTCATAACGCAGTGGCCATGTTGATTGCGGAAAATGCCTACGATATGGATGTAAGTGAGATATCTGGTTCTACAGCCATCACTTACAACGCTCTTAAAAAGGGTGATATTGATGTCTACATGGAAACATGGACAGACAGCATCGCACCTTATGTAGAAGATGTTAAGAACGGCGACGTGATAGAGCTGGGTGTCAACTACGACGATAATATTCAGGGGCTGTATGTCCCCCGTTATGTCATTGAAGGTGACGCGCAGCGCGGCATAGAGCCCATGGCACCTGATCTCAAAAGCGTTGAAGATTTGAAAAACTATAGCGAATTGTTCCGTGATCCGGAAGATCCTCGCAAGGGACGCATTTATGGCGCGATTTCGGGCGGGGAAGTTGATGAAATCATGCGTAAAAAAGTTGAGTTTTATGGTTTGGACGAAATGTACAACTACATGGATCCGGGCTCTGACCCTGCCTTGTCAGCTGCTATTTCAAGCGCCTATGAGAAGGGCGAACCCATTGTAGCTTATTACTGGGAACCCGCTTGGATTACAGGTAAATATGATTTGGTTTTGTTGGAAGACGCGCCCTATGACCCTGAGCTATATCTAAAGGGTGAGTGCGCCTGCCCTGCCATCAGGCTGACCGTCGCAGTCAATCCGACATTTTACGAAGAGAATCCTGAATTTTCAGAATTCCTGAGCAAATACAAAACATCAAGCCAGCTGACTTCAGATGCTTTGGCCTATATCGATCAAAATGATGCCGAATATGATGAGGCAGCAGTCTGGTTCTTGAAAGAGCACGATGAACTGCTTGACGAGTGGCTGTCCCCTGAAAAGGCCGCTATGGTCAGGGAAGTGCTTAAATAATACTTGAAACTCGTGGTGGGGCTGACGCGCTGCAGTCAAATGCAGCGACTGTCAGCCCCATCTTATCATCAATAAAAAACACAAAGGAAGGTGATTTATTTGCCTGAATGGATGATGCATTTCCCCAAGGATTTGTTTATCAACATAAAAAAACCTATAGATAATGCGATTGAGTACATGGTTAGAAACTGGGGACCGATTTTTGACGCGATATCAGACGGATTGCGCACCATGCTGTTCTACATCCGCTCCGCGGTCGAAATTATACCCTGGTGGCTGCTGATTGCTTTGGTATTTTTTGCAGCCTATAAAACCTCTAAAACCTCTAAAAAACTTTCGAGCGCGATACTTTACAGTGCTCTGTTATTTTTTATCGGTCTTATCGGTTTGTGGGACATGATGAACGCCACGCTGACCATCATCATTGCCTCGGTTATTATATCCTTGCTTCTGGGATTCCCTCTGGGTCTGCTGGTCGCACAAAGTAAACGAGCCAATGTCATTGTCAGGCCTGTGCTGGATACCATGCAGACCATGCCTAGCTTCGTCTATCTGATCCCGGCAGTTATGCTGCTGGGGCTGGGTAATGTGCCCGCTGTGGTCGCAACAACAATATACGCTATGCCGCCCATTGTGCGCATGACCAGCCACGGCATACAGCAAGTCGATGCGGAAGTGGTTGAAGCCTCAAAATCCTTTGGAGCGACTCGTTTTCAAATGTTGACGAAGGTGCTGATACCTCAGGCGCTTCCTACGATTATGACGGGTGTTAATCAAACCATCATGATGGCGATCTCGATGGTCGTCACCTCATCGATGATCGGCGCGACAGGTCTGGGATCTGAAGTGCTCAAAGGCATCAACCGCTTAGAAAGCGGGCGGGGATTTGCCGCTGGAACTGCCATTGTCATTATTGCCATTATCATAGACCGTCTTACCCAGAGCCTTGGGATGAGAAAGGAGAAAGCTTGAACGATTTGAACGAGCAGAATGATGTGATCCTGCATGTCGAAAACCTGAGCATGCTGTTTGGATCCAGAAAAACACAGGCAAGAGAAATGATGGCACAGGGCGCCAGCAAGGATGAGATTCTTGAAAAAACTGAAGTCACTGTCGCTGTGGATGACATATCCTTTTCTGTTGAGCAGGGCAAAATATTCTCGCTGATTGGCCTTTCAGGCTCCGGTAAATCCACCGTTGTGCGATGCCTGAATATGCTGCTCACCCCAACATCCGGAAAGATATTTTATCGGGGGGAAGATATCAGCGCTTATTCCGCCGATGAACTGAGGGAATACAGACGCAATAAGGTATCGATGGTCTTTCAGAGTTTTGGCTTAATATCTCACAGAAATGTTCTTGAAAATGTTGCCTTTGGCCTCGAACTGCGGGGTGTAAAAAAAGAGGAACGCATCGAAAAAGCCATGGAAATGGTCAATATGGTGGGCCTCAGCGGATGGGAAAATAAAGAGATTACTGATTTGAGCGGCGGTATGCGACAGCGAGTGGGGATTGCGCGAGCACTTGCCAATGACCCTGATATCCTATTGATGGATGAACCCTTCTCAGCACTGGACCCTCTTGTCAGACGGGAAATGCAGTTTGAGATGCTCTCCATTCAGGAGAAACTCAACAAGACGATTATCTTTATCACGCACGACATCAATGAAGCCTTCAAGCTGGGCAACAAGGTAGCCATCATGAGAGATGGAAGGATCATTCAGACGGATACTCCTGAAGACATGACCAATAACCCAAAAGATGAATATGTCCGTGAGTTCATCGACAGTGCTGATAAATCACAGATTTATTATGTGAAGAGCTATATGCAGATGCCTGATTGCCTGATTCATGTCAGGGAAGGCGTGCAAAGAGCCCTGCGCCAGATGCGTAATCATGGCGTGTCCAGTGCTTATATCATTGGTGATGGCATGCGCTACGTGGGTGTTTTGCCGCTTGAAGCAGCGTTTCAAGTCAGAGCAGGCGAAATAACATTCCAGGATGCCATCATGAAAGATCTGGAAACTACGACAGAAGATACGCAGATATCAGACTTGATGCCCATGGCAGCAAACGCCAAATATCCTATTGCCGTACTTGACGACGAAAAGAGGCTAAAGGGTATCATCAGCAAAGCTGCTGTGCTGACTTCTCTGATATAATGAAAAGAAACTTCGGTGTGCTTGACAGTTTAGTTAAGGTTAATTAAAATGAGCCCATGCAAGGTTATCAAAAGAGTTTGATTTTATATTTCATTCATCCTGTATTTAAGAAGAGAGGTTCGCTTTGAAAAAACAATTATTGGGGAAAACCGGGTACCTCGTTTCGCCCATTATTTATGCGGGCATTGTTTCTATGAATGAGGGTCAGGATGAATCCGATCGCTGTGTATCCTGGTCTGTCGATCAAGGAATCAACTATTTTGATGTAGCGCCCAGCTATGGCGATGCCGAAGAAAAGCTTGGAA
Organism: Clostridiales bacterium; assembly: GCA_012512355.1. Taxonomy (GTDB): domain Bacteria; phylum Bacillota; class Clostridia; order Christensenellales; family Aristaeellaceae; genus UBA1038. Next base: position 6,282 of record JAAZEI010000317.1, read on the forward strand.
ATTCTCTAAGACCTTACCGGAAAAACATCTATCTCGCCTGCAAGACGGAGAAGAGATCGCGCACTGAGGCTGAAAAAGAAATAGGACGCTCTTTAAAGTTATTGCATACGGATTGGTTTGATAACTTCCAGCTGCATGCTGTGACAAGCCCGGAAGATGTGGAGACAGCTTTTGGTCAGGGCGGCGTGATGGAACTGCTGAGGGACTTAAAAGAAAAGGGCATCATCCGCAAACTTGGCATCTCAGCGCACAGTGAGAGGGCAGCCATGGAATGTTTGGCGCGTTATCCTTTTGATACGGTGATGTTTCCGATGAATTGGATGCTTCACATGGGTCAGGGTATCGGCTCGAAGCTGATCAAGCTCAAAGAGCAGCAGGGGTTTGGTTTGCTGGGTATCAAGTCACTCATCCAGAGGGCATGGACAGATGGTGATGACAGGGAAGGTACCTACCCTAAATCCTGGTGCAAACCTTTCGCGCCAGGGGAAGACGCGCTTCGCTTGGCTGCAATGCACTACAGCCTGTCAGCATTAAAATCAGATGTACTGATCCCTCCCGGCAATTTTGAGGCGATGAGTTTTATGGCAGAACATATTGATATGCTGCTTGACCAGCCTATGAGTGAAAATGAAAAGGCGCTTCTTGAAACACATTTTGAAACGGTAAAAAACCTGCCATTTTTTGATAAAGACAAAGGCAATTGGCCTGATTAAAATAAGTGTAATCATATAAGAAGGCGGAGCAATGCTCTGCCTTCTTTATATTAAGCAGCTGCTAAAAATTAGATATAGCCGTTGATAAAAGGAGAGCTTTAGGCGATGCGGGTATAATCTATTCACATTGTGTGACCACATTTGTCTTGAAATATGGGAACAAGTGTGCTACTATTAGCTGTAATTCTCGGAGGTATTTATGCAAGAAAACATCATTATTAAAGGGGCCAGGGAGCATAACCTTAAAAATGTATCGCTCACTTTGCCCAGAGAGAAATTAATTGTATTTACAGGTTTGTCCGGTTCGGGCAAATCTTCATTGGCTTTTGATACAATCTATGCAGAAGGTCAAAGGCGATATGTAGAAAGTATGTCTTCGTATGCCAGGCAATTTTTGGGCCAGATGGAAAAGCCAGATGTGGATTCGATTGAAGGGCTGTCGCCGGCCATATCCATAGATCAAAAATCAGCAGGTCATAATCCCCGCTCTACTGTGGGAACTGTCACTGAGATATATGACTATCTGCGATTGCTCTACGCTCGGGTAGGCACCCCGCATTGCCCTGTCTGCGGCAAAGAGATCATGCAGCAGACGGTTGATCAGATGACTGATGCTTTGATGGCCATGCCGGAGGGAACGCGGCTGCAAATCTTGGCGCCTGTCATCCGGGGTCGAAAAGGTGAACACCTTAAAGTGCTGGAGGATGCACGTAAGGCTGGGTTTGTGCGGGTATTGATTGATGGCGAGCAGTATGAGCTGGACGATGTCCCTTCGCTAGACAAAAAGAAAAAGCACCAAATAGATATCGTAGTTGATCGGGTCATCATCCGTGAAGGGCTGCATCAGCGTTTGGCAGATTCCATCGAAACTTCGCTCAATCAATCAGGCGGTCTGATGGCAGCGCAAGAAACGCAAAGCGGGCAGATCACCACCTTTTCTCAGAATTACGCCTGCCCGGAGTGCGGCGTGAGCCTGGAAGAGCTAAGCCCTCGTATGTTCTCTTTTAACAGTCCCTACGGCGCCTGTGTAACTTGTTCAGGCCTGGGGAGTTTGATTAAAGTGAGTCCGGATTTAATTATTCCCGATATGAGCAAGAGCTTGAATGAAGGGGCTGTCACGGTGCCGGGCTTCCAAGCATCAGGGGATGAAACCAGTATGTCCCATATGATGTTTGAAGCGCTGAGCAAACATTATGACTTTAGTTTGGATACACCGGTAGAGGAATTATCCAAAACAGTCATGAATGTTATTTTGTATGGCAGCAAGGGCGTAAAAATCCCCGTTCGATATATGTCAGGTGCCGGAAGCGGCACCTGGAATGTTGTTTACGAGGGGCTTATCCCCATCATTGAGCGCAGGTATCGGGAGACATCCAGCGAGTCGGCGAAAGCATCCTATGAAGAGCTCATGAGAGACGAGGAGTGCCCTGCCTGCCATGGATTGAAGCTGAAGCCTGAGTCCCTGGCAGTGACCATTGATGGTTTGAACATTATTAGCTTAACCCAGATGAACCTCATCAGCTCGGATGAATTTCTAACACAAATCAGCCTGACTCCGACACAGCATATGATCGGGGATCAGATTTTGAAAGAAGCCAAAGACAGGCTTCGTTTTCTATGCAATGTCGGTCTTAGCTATCTAACGCTTTCCAGAGCCGCAGCAACGCTGTCAGGGGGAGAATCCCAGCGTATTCGGCTTGCTTCCCAAATTGGCTCCAGGCTCGTGGGTGTGCTGTATATACTTGATGAGCCTTCTATTGGCCTGCATCAAAGAGATAACCACAAGCTGCTCAGCACACTCAAAGAACTGCGGGACCTTGGCAACACATTGATTGTCGTTGAACATGACGAAGATACCTTGCGGGCGGCAGATTATCTGGTAGATATCGGGCCTGGGGCAGGGGAACATGGCGGCAATATAGTAGCGCAAGGGTCAGTAGAAGATGTGATGAAGACCAATGGCTCAATTACAGGTGCCTACCTCAGTGGGTTAACACGCATTGCCGTGCCGGATACACGCCGTAAACCAAGCGCATGGCTGACTGTAAAAGGTGCCAAGGAGCACAACCTTAAGGATTTGACAGTCAAGTTTCCTCTGGGAGTATTTTGCTGTGTGTCAGGTGTATCGGGCTCAGGCAAATCAAGTTTGGTGAACGGAATTGTTTATAAAGCACTGGCGCGAGACTTGAACCGAGCCAAAACGCGTCCGGGACCTTACACAAGCATGGGCGGGCTTGAGAATCTGGATAAAATCATTAACATCGATCAGAGTCCCATTGGACGCACGCCCAGGAGCAATCCCGCCACCTATACCGGCTTGTTTGACTTGGTTCGGCAAGTTTATGCCCAAACAAACGAAGCCAAGGTCAGAGGTTATAAAGAGGGGCGATTCTCCTTCAATCTGCGCGGCGGTCGCTGTGAGCACTGCAGCGGAGACGGTCTGATAAAAATCGAGATGCATTTTTTGGCGGATATTTATGTTCCCTGCGAAGTTTGTCATGGCAAACGATATAATAGAGAGACCCTTGAGGTTCGTTTTCGCGGTAAGAACATCGCGGATGTTCTGGATATGACTGTCGAAGAAGCACTAAGATTCTTTGAGAACCATCCAAGAATAAAAACCAAACTTCAAACTTTATTTGATGTTGGGTTAGGTTATATGCGTTTGGGACAATCCAGTACCACTTTATCAGGCGGTGAAGCACAGCGGGTCAAACTTGCTACGCAGCTAAGCCGCAGGGCAACAGGGAAAACCCTTATTTTGCTGGATGAGCCCACAACAGGTCTGCATATGGATGATGTCGGCCGATTGATACGGGTTTTGCAGCAGCTGACTGATGCGGGTAACAGCATATTGGTGATTGAACATAACCTGGACGTTCTCAAAACTGCCGATTACATCATTGACCTGGGGCCTGAGGGCGGGGATGGTGGCGGATATGTTGTAGCAAAGGGAAAACCCGAAGAGATAGTCAAGGTGAAAGAAAGCTATACTGGCCAATATTTAAAACACTTGCTTAAATGAACGCGATATCGGTATAATGGCTTAACCAAAGAAGGAGCTGCCAGATGACCGATAAAAAGTTTGTATGCCGCCTGATTATTTTCGTGGTTTTAATTCTTCTTTTGCCTTTCTATACCCCGCACGCAGTTGATGTTAAAGGGCAGGACATTACCTCTGAGTGCTTTATTCGTATGGATGGCGCAAAGATCAAAAAGCTCCATTTATTTGACCGGAATTATTCGACCAAATGGGAAAGGGCAACTGCGAAAACAAGCGCCATTACCATCAGGCTTCCCGAGGAAACTACCCAGGGGGGTCTTTATTTGTGCTTTGCCAAAGAACCGCAGCTGATACAAGTATTTCAAGGGGAGAGCCAGGAGGCTTTTTATCGTGAAGAGGGAGAAGGCTATGCCCATCGTTATATTTCCTTTTGCGGCAACGAAATGCTGCGCCTGGAAATAAGCGGACGCGAAAAGATTGGCTTCTCACTAAGCGAAATGTACGTCACTTCAGGCATTGAACCACCTGACTGGGTACAAATCTGGCAGCCGCAGCTTGACCGCGCAGATATGCTGATCTTGGTTGCGCATCCCGATGACGAGCTGTTGTGGATGGGCGGCGCAATCCCTTACTATAAGTATCAAATGAATCTGGACATCGCAGTGGCCTACCTGACTTGCGCAAATCCACTGAGAAGAAGTGAAATGCTCAATGGCCTGTGGACAGCGGGTATTCGTCACTATCCTTATGTTGCAGGCTTTCGAGATAAAAGAATGTCAGGTCTCAAATCAAGTTATGAACTTTGGGGCGGCTCCGCCAAGGTGGAGGAATATATTGCAGGGCTTTATCGCAAACTGAAACCACAGGTAGTTCTTACCCATGATTTGTTTGGCGAATATGGACATCCTGCTCACATCATCTGCGCGAATGAAGCTGTGAATGCTCTAAGTTCTGCTGCTGATTCAAATATGTTTTTGGACAGCTTTGCGCGGTTTGAAACCTGGGATGTTCCAAAACTTTATTTACATCTATATGGGAAGCATCAGATCCATATGAATTGGGATAAACTTATGGTGGCTTTTGGTGGGAAGACTTCACTGGATATAAGCAAAGAAGCCTTTGCCATGCACAAATCCCAGAAGTCTCGTTTCACGGTATCGGAAAAAGGCCCCTACTCCTGTTCTCGTTTTGGCCTGATGCGCAGTTTGGTCGGAGATGATATAGAAAAGGATGATTTCTTTGAAAATATCACACTTTTTCCAAAATATATTGGGAGTGAATGATCCTGCGGAGTCCTTTATCCCGCAAACCAGACTTTAGAGCAAATTAACTTATCGTAGCGCACGTACTGACTTGTCTTTTTACCTCTGACTGTGTCGCAGTTCTCTTGGCGCAGTGATACTGCGTCTGCGTTCCCGCTTCTTGTCCCAGACAAAAATACTGTGCAGCCTTGTGCGCCACAATGTCGCAATTTGCTCTAATAAATCGCTGAACTCAATTTATTCAGCATTTACTATTTATATAAATCAGTGCTGCGGATCATAAAAAGATGTTTCGGCTATGCATGAACAGTCTGCGGGGCATCTGCTTTGAGCTTTGTAATATTGTCTGTTAGTTTTTTTAGGACTGACACGCCCTCATGCAGAGCTTTTTTATCATCCGCGCCTTCCAGCAGCAATAGGAGTGCAGTTTGTTTCCCGCTTTGCAAACTGAGGCGATAGTCGCTCATCAGCATACTTTTGTACAAAATAGCGGGGTCTTCAGCATACTGAGAGTTTAGGCGAAGCTTAAGCGCTTCATTCGTAAACGTTACCAGTTCTGCGCCAATGCTGGTGGATAGCGCACGCAGATAGGCGACATTCATCAGGTTGAGCACCGGCTCATCAGGCTCGCCGAATCGATCGATAAGATCATCCATGAGGTCACTCATATCCTGCTGGGTTTCTATCAGAGAGATACGTTTGTAAATTTCCATGCGCTGTGCCTCTCCCGGCACATAGTTTTCGGGAAGATAGGCGTTGACATGCAGCTCTACCCTGGTATCCAGTTCGCTCTCTCGTTGACCGCTAAAATCACCCTGCGCCTCGCGCACGGCTTCTTCAATCATCTTGCAGTATAAATCATATCCCACAGTACTGACCTGTCCCGACTGTTCGGGTCCCAGCATATTGCCGGCTCCGCGGATACTGAGGTCTCGCAGCGCTATGCGAAAACCGCTTCCGAACTCTGTAAATTCCTTGATGGCAGCCAGGCGTTTTTCTGCTGTTTCGCTGATTACTTTATCGGGTTTAACCGTGAAATAAGCGTAAGCTGAGCGATTGCTTCTGCCAACCCTGCCTCGCAGCTGGTACAACTGTGATAAGCCAAAATGATCAGCGTTGTAGACAATGATCGTATTGGCTTTGGGGATGTCTATGCCGTTTTCAATGATGGTTGTACACAGCAAGACATCATAATGTCCTGAGATAAAATCTACCATGACATCTTCGAGTGCATTTTCTCGCATCTGCCCGTGTGCTACGGCTATCTTGACCTCCGGCACCAGCTGGCGAAGCTGTGATGCAAAACGATCGATATCAGCAACCCGGTTATATAAGAAAAACACCTGGCCATCACGATTTTTCTCGCGTAAAATGGCATCCCGGATGAGCGTGTCGGAATAATCCACCACATAAGTTTGTACGGGATAACGGTCAAGCGGCGGAGACTCGAGCAAGCTTAAATCCCTTACCCCGACCATGCTCATATGAAGGGTACGGGGGATGGGGGTAGCTGACAGTGTCAGTACATCGACTGTCTTTTTATAATTTTTAATTCCTTCTTTATGCGCGACCCCGAAACGCTGCTCTTCATCCACAATGAGCAAACCCAGATTCTTAAAATTAACATCTTTGCTCAGCAGACGATGCGTTCCAATGAGAATATCCAATTCGCCTCGCGAAGCTTTTAATAAGGTCTCTTTGTTGGCTTTAGCACTTCTAAAGCGGCTTACATATTCGATATTGATGGGGAAGTGCTCAAAGCGTTTTTTTAAAGTTTCGTAGTGCTGCTGTACTAAAATTGTGGTCGGTGCTAGAAAAGCAACCTGCTTTGAGTTGATCACAGCACGGAAAGCGGCACGAACTGCCACCTCTGTTTTGCCATAGCCAACATCACCGCACAGCAATCTATCCATGTTAATGGCTTGTGCCATATCATCCAATATTTCGTTGACCGCTTTCTCCTGATCGGGTGTCAGCTCATATTCAAAATGGTCGTTAAACTGAGATTCGAAATCAGGCTGCGACGGAAAGGAAAAACCTTCTGCTGTTTGCCGCGCCGCGTAGAGTTTTACCAAATCAAACGCAAGTTTTTGAAGGCCGCTTTTAACCTTTTTACGCTGTTTTTCCCAATCGCTGCTTCCAAGATCATTTAAACGCGGCGAATTGTCACCTGCGCCAATGTATTTTTGAACCCGCTCAAACTGATCCAGGGGTACATACAGCTTGTCGTTACCTCTGTAGTCAATTAACAGGTAATCTCGCCAAGCACCTTCACTTTGAAGTCTGACGGTTCCCTGGTAAATGCCAACGCCATGGTGTTCATGCACAACATAATCGCCCGAAGCCAGATCAGTAAAGGCTTCAATGCGCTGTCCTGCTGTATGTCGCTTCTTTACTTTGCGCTGGCTGCTGCCCAGTACATCACTATCAGTCAAGAGAACGAGTTTGGCCTCTTCCATGATAAATCCGCGTGAAAAGGGCAGCTGAAGCAGTGCAGCCTCCCCTGCTTTGACAGATAAGCTGCCTTCTTCCAATAAGGGGATAGGGCAGTCAAATTCTTTGAGTGCATGCTGCATGCGCTGCGCGCGTGAAGCCCCGCTGCATAGAATTGCTACAGAGAATTCGTCTGCAACCCACTGCTTAATACTCAGAGCAAGCTGAGCAAAGCGGCCTTGATAACGACTGAGCCCCTCACCTTTGAGCTGCAGTGTCAATGAGGGTTCAAACCCGGCCATGCCCCGCAGTAGTTCCTGCATGGTGATGATCGGCTGCTGTTTGAGTCGGTTAATTATTTCGTGTTTTGAATAAAGAAGTTCTTGCTGTGCAGGAACCGCCTCTTCTCTTTGAAGCGCAAGATCAAGGTCCTGAGCAAAACCTCCGAGCCTTTCATCTATCCTTGAAAAGGAGCGATCGGGCGTGTCGATGACAACAATGGGATTCTCAAGAAGATCGCATAGATGCTGCGTTTGTTCATAAAGAATATTGGTCCATAACTGCATGTTGGGGAAGTAACCGTCATCCTGCAACCGTTCGATATCCCGGTAAAAACCTGCCTGGGATTGCGATTTTTCTTCATCATTTTCTTCCCGTTCATTACTCTGAGAGGCATGAGGGACAAAGCGCTGCAAATGCTGTAAATCTTTGTCCATCGCGCCTTGTAAAGCAGCATGCATACGCTGTGCTGACTGCGCTCTGAGTTCTTGGGGGATGAAATACTCTAAGGCAGGACCAATGTGTACCTGTGATTCTTTGCCAAGGCTTCTTTGAGTGAGGACATCAAAGGGTCTGATAGAATCGATGACCGTATCGAAAAACTCAATTCTAATGGCCTGGTCGCTATCAGGAGGAAAAACGTAAAGGATATCACCGATTAAAGCGCATTGTCCCTTGCCTTCCACCATGGGCATTCGTTCATATCCTATTTCAGTCAGACGCAGCATCAAATCCAGTGGCTCTAAATTGTCACCCACTTTTACTGTTAAAAAAGATTGTTCTAAAATCGACTGGGGCAAGTATCTTGTCAAGAGCGCTTCTGAGGAAACACACAGCAGCCTGGTATTCTGACTTTGAATGCGGCTGATGACAGAGAGCCTTTGCCAGCTCGTTTCACGACCCGATACTGCTCTGAGGAATTGCAGCTCGGCCGCCTCAAGCATTGCCGCGCCGCCAGAAATAAAAGCGGAGGCATCTTCGGCCATACGCCGTGCCAACGGTTCTGATGGGGTTATATAGAGGACTTGTCGCCCTGTTTGTTGCGATAAGGCTGCCGCAAGATAGGCACGCTGTGATTCAGTAGCGTCATATATGGCGCTGACGCCAATTTTTTGGGAGGCTGCAAGCACTTTTTGCCAGGGCGCATATTTTTCTAAGGCATTAAATAGCTGGTTTTTCATGATCTCTCTTATTAAAACGGTTCATGGCGAGGTCGATTCCATGCTTAATAAAGCAATCGACGGCCTCTGCTGCGAAATTGTAAGTCTCCTCCATCAGGATTTGCTGATCTCCAAAACCTGAAAGCACCCAATTTTTAAGGTCCCATTGGGGGGGAGGCGCCCCTATGCCAATGCGGATGCGGGGGAAGCGGTCGCTTCCTGTGAGTTCAATGATGCTTCGCCAGCCATTGTGAGTACCTGCGCCGCCATGAGGACGAATGCGTATCGTGCCAACTGGCAAATCAATATCATCAGACAGAATTAAAACTTCCTGCGGTTGGATTTTGTGCCAGTTTAATATCGATACAACGCTTTCACCGCTTAGATTCATATAGGTTTGAGGTTTGATAAGCGCTACACGCTGTCCTCCAACCAAACCTTCGCCAATCAGAGCTTTGCAGCGATTTTTGTTAATGGGCAAACTATATTTTTTACTCAATATGTCCAGAACTTGCCAAGCCACGTTATGCCTCGTTTTTTCGTAAGCAGCACCGGGATTGCCAAGGCCAATAATTGCAAGCATGCAGACTCCTTAAGAAGAAAGTGTGATCCATTCAGCAGGACGAACCTGCAGCGGTTCGTTTTCTCCGTCACCTGAAAAAAACATCAGTGACTTTTCTTTTTCGATCGGCTTTCTAGGCGGGGTATCCTGGGACAGAACAAAGCTTAGGCCAACGACTTCAACTGAAAACTCTTCCATCAAAGAAAGCAGGCCCCGGGCGGTACCGCCGCCTCTTATCAGGTCATCGACAATCAAGGCGCGCTGGCCGTCCTTGACAGCGCGGCGAGATAGAGACATGGTTTCTATGCTTCCTTTGCCGCTTGGGTAATTGATATTAACAGCACTGCCTTCATATACCCTGCTTTGTCTTCTGGCAATAACAAGGGGAATATTCATAAAATCAGCTGTCATCATGGCCACAGGAATGCCTTTGGTTTCCATCGTTAAGATGAAATCAGGCTTTTCATCATACCAGGAGGAAGCAATGATTTCACTCATCCCCCGGACAATGGCTGGATTTCCAAGAATATCTGAAAGATAGAGATAGCCGCCAGGCAGTATTCGACCCGGTTCACTCAGCAATGCTGATACCCAAGTCAAAAAGTTATATGCTTCGTTTTTTACAATCAAAGGCCGAAAGCGTACGCCGCCGGCAGCACCGGGTATTGTCTGCAGCTGACCCAGTCCATTTTCACGCAGGGCGTGATCTATGATGGCCATGTCTTCACTTAAAGTCGATTTAGCTGCAGAGAAACGTTCGCTGAAAACTGAAAAAGACATCACTTCATTGGGTCGGCTCATTAATATTCTTGACAGAGCCGCGATACGCTCTGTGCGCTTAATCTTTTCCATCATCCTACCCCCTTGCAATAGCAGTCAATTATAGCATAAAAGCACGAATTATGCTACTGTTTTCTAAAGCGATTGTTCGCATTTATATCTTGCCAGCTCCAAGATCAAAGGGTATGCTAAACCTTACATGAACAGCAAGGAGAAACCATGGTAGAAGTAGTAGCGGCTTTGATACGCCAAAATGATAAGTTCCTAATTTGCCAGCGTCCCCCTCACAAAGCACGTGCTTTGCTATGGGAGTTTCCAGGAGGGAAAGTAGAGCCTGGGGAAAGCTTTCGACAGGCGCTTATTAGAGAATGCATTGAAGAGCTTGCAGTCACACTTGAAGTGGGAGATCTTTATATGCAGGTAAGACATAAGTATCCGGACATTGATATTCGCTTATCTTTGTTTGAAGCGGTCATCAGTAATGGAGAGCTGCTTCCCAAAGAACACCATGCTGTGGCTTGGATTAGGTCTGGGGAGCTGTCAGAGTATGCGTTTTGTCCAGCTGATATAGAGATTGTTCGAAAGCTGTCTGCAGAAGTCTATTAACGTATAGACTGTTAATAATGGCTGTGCCCTTTTTGGGCACAGCCATTATGTCAGAGTGTATCAGCCTTAAAGTGATTTGCTTAGGCTGCGGAGTTCTACTGTTGTGGTTTCATAATCCCCATCTTTGATGGTGCTGATGTCAGCGCTGCCAAGGATGACTTCGTTGAGACCGGGAGCTCTGAAGTAGGTGACTTCAACTTTGTCGCCAACGGAATATCCTGCTAATTTCTTGATCAATTCCTCATGGCTGGGAACAATGGTCTTATCTACTTCCACGATGATGTCCCCTGGTTTGAGACCAGCCTGGTCTGCCGGCGAGCCCTTTTCAACTTCGCTTACATAAGCGCCGTTGGGCAATCCGCCAGGAACTGCCGTATTGATGGAGGGGCTAAGGGTACCCACGGTGACGCCCATGCGGGGACGGTCAGGATCGCTACTTGCTTTGGTGTCTTCTTCCTGATCGCGCACACTGGCAGCCTCGACGGTTGCTTCGTTATACTGTTCCAAAGCTTCGCGAATGAGGGGCTTGGCTACATTGACAGGCACGCACATGCCGATATTGTCGATACTGGCGGAGGAATAAGAGAAGATACTGCGGGAAGAATCAAATTTAAGGGTAGGGATCCCCTGCAGCTGACCCAGCATATTGAACATGCCGCCGCCAGAGTTACCGCTTGAGATGGCTGCATCTACCTGAATCATTTGATTGGTAACAGTCGTGCGGCGGCCATAGCGGTCATTGGCGTTACCCTTGATAGAGCGGTCATAGGCTGATATGACACCTACGGTGACCGAGCGGTCAAATTCCTGGCCGAGTGGGTTTCCAATGACGATGGCCCACTCACCTACCTGAATATCATCACTGTTGCCTAAGATGACCGGTTCAAGGCCGATTCCTGACACAAGCAAAACTGCTACATCAAGTCCTTCGTCATGAAGAATAAGGGTGGCCTCGGCTTCCTTGGTGCCGTAGGTTACGGTGATGCGTGAGGCATCCTTGACGACATGGTTATTCGTCAGGATATGACCATACTTGCTGATGACGACGCCTGACCCAGTGCCTGCCAATTGCTCTCTTGATTGGAAGGGATCTACAGAAAAGCGGCCGCCTCCAAAGGGATTGCCCGCACTGATATTTTGATAGTTATTGACCCCCACAACGCTTTCGCGAACTTCATTGGCGACGCTGAGGAAGGGGCTTTGGATTTGAGATTTATCTGTCTGCGTGTTGACCAGCGCATCAATTTCATCTTGCTTGATGGATCCGTTTGCAGCGGATGATGTCAAAGCAATGGTGAAGATGAGCGCAAACGTTAACAATAAAGACAGAATGCCCAGCTTTTTTGTGTTCCTGATCATGTCATTCACTCCTATTTTTTGTGTTACAGCACTTTCTGTGCCTATCTTAATTTTACCCATGATTTTGACATGCGGATGAACAAAATGTAAATGATCACATGGTGCTATATTGATGAAAAAAGAGTGTCCTTTAAACTTATGGCAACTTTATGGACATCTTATGCAAATTGATATATATTTATGAAGAATAAGCTACAAGCTTGAAAGGCAGGAAACGGGATGAGCAAACGTATCACCCTTGAGGAAGCCCTTGATATGATAAAACCCGGAAGCGTTGTAATGGTTGGGGGTTTTTTGGGTGTTGGGACACCTCAGCGTCTGATAAATGGTTTGGTTAAACGCGGGGTCAAGGGCCTTACGCTGATATGCAACGACACAGCCATGCCCGATAAAGGGGTTGGAAAGATGGTTGTGGCCGGTCAGTTTGATAAGATTATTACCAGCCACATCGGGACAAACAAAGAAGCAGGACGTCAGATGATGGAAGGCATCACGGAAGTGGTGCTGGTGCCTCAAGGTACTTTGATCGAACAGATTCGAGCGGGCGGGTATGGACTTGGCGGCATTCTGACGAAGACAGGGCTGGGCACCGAAGTAGAAAAAGGCAAACAAATTATTGAGGTTGACGGTGAAAACTATTTGCTTGAAAAGCCTCTAAAAGCAGACTTCGCTCTTATCTATGCGGATGTGGCAGATGAAAAGGGCAACCTGTCTTATCGGGGAGCAACCCGTAATTTTAACCCTGTCATGGCTTCAGCCGCTGATACCACCATTGCAGAGTCAAAAAGAACAGTGCCACTTGGCGGCATAGACCCCAATGATGTTGTAGTGCCTGCCGTATTTGTAGATTATATCCTTGAGGAGGAGCATGATGGATAAGCAGCAAACACAGGAGTTTATCGCTAAAAGAGTCGCTGCAGAGCTGCAGGACGGTGATTTGGTGAACCTGGGTATTGGCCTGCCTACTTTGGTTGCAAACTTCGTTCCCTGTGATAAGTTGGTAGATTTCCAATCCGAAAATGGTTTTATCGGATTGGGTCCGGCACCTGTTCCTGGTGAAGAAGACCCGAACATTGTCAATGCCGGCTGTCAGCCGGTTAGTATCTTATCAGGCGGCGTTTTTTTTGACAGCGCAACTTCTTTTGGTATTATTCGAGGAGGACACGTTGATATAACCGTTCTGGGCGCTTTGCAGGTTGATGAGCAGGGAAACATCGCCAATTACATGATCCCTGGTAAAATGGTGCCTGGAATGGGCGGTGCTATGGATTTATTAGGCGGAGCTAAGCGGGTTATCGTTGCCATGGAGCATACTGCAAGAGGCTTGCCAAAATTACTCAAACAGTGTGACTTGCCTCTTACAGCTGTTAATGCTGTTGATTTGATTGTTACAGAAATGTGCGTCATGAAATGCGCTGAGGATGGTTTTGAGTTAATCGAGTATAACCCGGAGTATACACTGGAAGAAATTAAACAGGCCACACAAGCTGAATTTAAGATATCTTCCTTACTAAAAGCCATGACCATTCCATGATTAAAGGGATTTAAGGATGTTTTTAGTATTGACACACCAAGGCGTGATGGCTATAATAAACGAGTTCGTCAAGGTGTTCGGCATGGCAGCATGCCTATTGGATGCCGAATAAGTCGGCTTAAAGGAGTGTTCCAGCATGTTTCGTACTTATCAGCCAAAGAAGCGTCAGCGCAATAAAGTGCATGGTTTCCGTGCGCGTATGTCCACCAGAAGCGGCCGTCGTGTGCTTGCAGCCCGTCGTCGCCGTGGCCGCAAAGAGCTGACCGTCTAAGAAACCCGCTACCCCTGCCGGTCGCAAGGCTTTACCCGCCCTGTTGAAGATTATGTAGGGGGCGGGTTTTCTTTACCGCACAGATGGTGTTCAAGGGGAATCCATGGAAAAATCCAACCGTATTCGAAAAAATAACCAATTCCGGTATGTATATCGTAGGGGGAAATCGTCTGGACAACAGCACATGTCTCTTACCTATATCAGAGCCGGCAAATTGCAAGTTGGTTTTTCTGTTTCAAAGAAAGTGGGCAAAGCTGTTGTACGCAATCGCATCAAACGCCGGATGCGGGAACACTTTCGCTTGCAGATACCCAAATTGAAATACGGTTACTATGTGTTTTCTGCCAGAGTCAGCGCTTCACAGGCGGGTTATCATGACTTAGCCAAGGATATGGATAAGCTCTTGACGCGGATGCAGCTATACAAGCCAATTCCATGAAAAAAATGCTGCTTGGATTGATTGCTTTTTATCAGCGTCAAATCAGTCCTCATACAGTGGCTGCCTGCAGATATTCTCCAACTTGTTCAGAATATATGCGTGTTGCCATTGAACGCTACGGTGCTTTTCACGGCGGGTGGATGGGCACCAAAAGAATATTACGTTGCAACCCCCTATTCAAAGGGGGCTATGACCCCGTACCGGACCTGCCGGACGGCGCTATAAGGAGGGACTAAATAAGGTGGGAGCTATAACCAATGCACTCAGGTCTATCTTGGAATGGATCTATACCATTGTTTCAAACCATGGATGGTCCATCGTCATTTTTACCATTCTCATCAAAGT
>JAAZEI010000318.1 GCA_012512355.1 Clostridiales bacterium
TGCTCGTCCTGCCCCTGACTGCCCCGGCCCAGCTTATCGCCCAGGGACCGCAGACGATAGACTTTATCCCGGGCAGCACAACCACCGGCCAAAGCGCCAGTTACTGGGAAACGCCCATGGACATCACCGATGAGGCCGCCATCTGGGCCATGCTCACAGCCCCCATCACGGTGGTGAAGGGCAACCAGAAAAAACAGGTCCTGCTGTACAGCCAGCCCGATGCCGCTTCAGAGCCTGTTGGCGATATCACCATGGATTCACAGGGCCTGCATGTGCTGGACACCAGACCAGACGGCTGGAGCCATGTTGAAGTCTACTCAAGCTCTTTTCATGACAGCAAGATCAAGGCCTGGAACCAGCTGGTGCAGGGCTATATCCGCAGCGATATGCTCCAGACAAAGCAGGTGGACCAGAAATACGGCCTGGTCATCGATAAACTCAGCCAGAAGCTCTATATTTTTGAAGACGGGAGTCTTTATGACACCCTGGAGATTTCCACAGGCCTGCCCAATGAGCGCCAGCCCTACAACGAGACACGCAGCGGTGAATTTTTAATCGTCAGCCCCGTGGGCGACTTTGCCAGTGACAACATGGTGGGTGAATATGCCCTTCGCTTCAACTTTGGTGACCTCATCCACCAGGCGCCCTATATCAAGCGCGGTGACAGCAAAAACTATGACATCACGGAAAAAGTACTGGGCGAGCGCGCCAGCCACGGCTGCGTGCGCGTCCAGCGCAAGCGCACCCCCAAAGGCACCAACATGGGCTGGCTGTGGAATGCCCTGCGCAAAAAGCCTCACATGGGTGCCACCCGTGTGGTCATCTGGGAAGACCTTCGCGGCAGGCAGCTGCCCATCCCCGATGCCGCCATGATGCTTTACTACAACACCCAGGGCGGCCGCAATTACCACATCGCGGAAACCTGCTTTGGCGTGCGCGACAAGTTCCTGCCCATGGCCACCTTTACCTATGGCGAGCTTGACCAGGGTGAGTACGCCTCCCTGACCCCCTGCCCCTACTGCTTCCCACCGCTGCGTCCCGAAGAAATAGAGGCCATCAACGCGCGCTACGCCCTGCAGACCTAAGCCGATTCATCAATCCTCTACAAGGCAGCTTTTCCGCCATGAAAAGCTGCCTTTTTACTGTGTTTTATCAGGGTCCGCCGCCCCCGCTTTGATTGACAGGGTGAGAGGTTTCCCCTACAATATTAAGAGTAAAGAGGTGAAAGTGTGACGATACGTGATTTGGTCAATCTGCTGGATGCCAGGGTGCTGGAAGGTGAAGATAAGCTGGATACAGCCGTTGAAAGCGCCTGCTGCTCAGATTTGATGAGCGATGTTTTGGCCTTTGTCAGTGAAAAAACTGTCCTGCTGACAGGTCTTGTCAACCAGCATGTCATCCGCACCGCTGAAATACTCGATTTGAAGTGCATTATCTTCGCGCGGGGCAAAATCCCCGGTGAAGATATTTTGGAGAAAGCCCGGGACATCAACCTGGTCATCCTCTCCTCCCGCCATACCATGTTTACCTCCGCCGGCCTTCTGTATACTGGCGGGCTGCGGGGTGCCGCGCTGCCGGCGGGCTACGTGCCCAAAGTATCATGACAGGCCCGATGCTTGAAAGGGTCTACCAGATTGAGCATGGTGATTATGACCGTGCAGGCGAAGCCTCGGCCTCCATCAAGCGCGCTTTGCGCAAGCTGGGTGTTGCAGCCGACATCATGCGCCGTGTATCTGTCGCGGCCTACGAAGCGGAGATGAACATCGCCATCCA
>JAAZEI010000319.1 GCA_012512355.1 Clostridiales bacterium
GCTCTGGCCAAGATGGAAAAGCAGATTCTTCGTCACCGTACGAAACTTGAAAAACGCTTGCGTGAAGACGTCAACCTTGATGAAATTCCTGAGTTCTTAGAGGAATTAACAGATGATGAGGCTGAAGGCCGCAGTGTCGTACGCGAAAAAACTTATACCATGCGCCCCATGAGCCGTGAGGATGCCATTATGCAGATGGATCTTCTTGGCCACAGTTTCTATGTATACATTGATATGGATACTGAAGATACCCATGTGCTCTATTTGCGCAATGACGGAAATCTGGGCATCCTGATTCCTGAATTATAATATTTAACCAACAATTATTTTAAACTGGTTGAATCTTCAAAGAAAAATTAACCTTTAAAAAAGGGCTGCAGAGATGTACTGCAGCCCTTGATTTTATATATTTATTGCGCATTTAATCGCTTGAGGGCTATGTTTATCAGCACTTCTTTATCATTCTTTACCTTCCCTGACAATACCAAGTCAAGCAAGTAGCTTAACATTTCGCCAAGGACCGGGCCTTGCGGGACACCGGATCGCATTAATATATCACCATTGACTTTTAAATCAGATAAACCAAGACAAACACCTTGTTCAACGAGCGTTTCAGCCATGGGGATAAGTTCCAGCATCTTATGAGCTTTGGCTGCGACATGCGGCGCGTGTGCTGCAATATCGGCATACTGCAGCTGAAGAAGCCGTTTTAACATATCAAGGCCGAGTTTAGCCAGCCAACGCTGTAACCTGTCAGCTCCAAATCGATCGTCATGATGCAGTACAAGGGTATGCACGTCCTGCTGGAGCATTTTTGATTGTTTCAGGCTGCTGAGGCACTCATCTGAGATTTTGGTACTGATGAGAGGGTGCCCTCTAAAATGAGTTACGCCATCTGGGTCAAAGGTGATGGAAGCCGGCTTTCCGCTGTCATGAAAAAGCGCTGCCCAACGAATTGAAAGTTCTGCTGGTGAGAACTCGATGACCTTCAATGTATGCTCCCATAGATCATACATATGAAATCGGGTTTTCTGCGGCGTATGAAGCATGGGGGCCAGCTGGGGCAATATGATAAACAGAATTTGTGAATATAGTTTGAGTACTCTTGCCGCATCCTGCCCCAATAATGTCTGGTTGAGTTCACTTGCAAGGCGTTCACGGCTTATTTTTCTTAAATTAGGTGTTTGCTTGAGCATAGCGCTGTGGGTTGAGCCGTCAATGGTAAAACCCAGTGTGGAGGCAAACCGCATCCCACGCAATATACGCAGCGCATCTTCTCCAAAACGCTCCATTGCATCACCTACTGCAATCAGCAGTTTGTCGCGACATGCTTTTGCCCCATCAAAAGGATCAACAAAACCGTGTACAGGGCTGTAGGCCATGGCGTTTATAGTGAAGTCTCTTCTTTTTAAATCTTCAAGAATTGAGGTTGAAAAGTAAACCTGGTCGGGGTGCCTCTTATCCGAATAGCTTCCGTCACTTCGAAAGGTCGTGATTTCAAAAGATTCACCTTCTGATAATAAGGTGACAGTTCCATGTTTTAGCCCTGTATCGAGCAACCGCTCACCTTCAAAACAAGCATGCACTTCCTGTGGGGTTGCACTGCTGCAAAGATCAAATTCATGAATCTGCAAACCCAGGAAATAATCGCGAATACAACCGCCAACGGCATAAGCTGCATAGCCGCAGTCCTCGAGCTTTGAAAGAATTCTGAGCACCTTTTTGGGAAGCGGTATGTGCATGCAATGCCTCTTTCAGGTTATTTTAGACCATGATAGAGAGCCGCTTAAAACTTGTCAAGCAAAGTAAACCATGCTAAACTTGCCCTTGGACGGCTCAAAGCAGCATAGGAGGGTTAAGCCATGATGTGGCAACGTGTCAGCTGTGATAAGGAACGTGTAGACGTACCGGGAACAAAAGGCACTCTGATGCTTGGTGATGCTTTGAATTTGGATTTAAGCGCATACGAAGGACGGGTTCAATGTATATACTTTGATCCGCCAAGCATCAACGGTGAACGGTATAGGTTTCGCATGCGTATCGGAGAAGTCGGTTGGAACGGCGGAAAACGCCATATTGATCTGCCTGCTTTTAATGGCCATGCATTAAGCGACAAAGAAGGATATATAAATTTTTTAACAGAACACATCCAATTGGCCAAAAGACTGCTGACGCCCAGCGGCTCCTTTTTTCTTCATGCAGATTGGCGCTTTTCAGCTCACGCCAGGATTATTTGTGATAAAATATTCGGTGAAGCACAG
Organism: Clostridiales bacterium; assembly: GCA_012512355.1. GTDB lineage: Bacteria > Bacillota > Clostridia > Christensenellales > Aristaeellaceae > UBA1038. The sequence continues at coordinate 2,262 of JAAZEI010000319.1, forward strand.
TTTCGCAATGAAATCATCTGGAGCTATCAGACAGGCGGGATATCAAAACGATATTTCAGTCGCAAACACGATACGATTCTCTTTTATGCTAAGACCAGAAATCATTATTTTGATATTACACAAGTACCAACATCAAAAAAATCAGAACGCAGCAATCATCTTAAGCGGCATGTTGATCCGCAGGGGAAAAGTTATCGGTCCATCACGACAGGCGGGAAAACTTATATATACTACGATGATGAACCTAGTTATCCTGATGATGTATGGACTGATTTGAGCCAGATGCAGCAAAAGGATCCCCAAAGGACGGGTTATGCAACGCAAAAACCTGTCATTTTAATGGATAGAATGATTCTTTGCGCCACCAAGTCCGGAGATATAGTGGCGGATCTTATGTGCGGTTCGGGAACAACGCTTGTATCCGCTGCACAAAATAACCGTCAATTTTTGGGGGTAGATATTGGACGCAATGCGTATTCAGTCACCAGAAAGCGATTGGCTGATACAGCTTTAACTTGTTTTGCATCGTATTCGAATCAGCCCATGATGATGGATGCCACAGTAATACCTGGAATTGCTTACTATGACGTCATGCTCAACTCTTATACGCTGCCAGCAAACATTTTTGAAAAGCTTCATCAGGACAAATCATCCGGGAAAATTATAGGGCTTGATGCGGTTGATCAATGGTATGCCGGGCTCATCAACGGAGAAGCTTTTGTGGTTTACGCTTCATCAGTACGTTTGAAACAGACACCAAAGTTAGATCAGAAGCTGTCCATACCTTTGTTGAAAGGAACGATAGCCATCCTCATCATTGATGTGCTTGGAAATCGCAGTTTGTGGACCGCATCCAATGAGATTTAACGCGATTGTGGGTTTGTTAAGCTTTTATGTATGTTTTTTACGGAAATAGTGGTAATTGTTTCCAAATTATGATATTATGCCTAAGAATATCATGTTGAAAAATTCATTACATAGATAGTTGAAGAGGAGTGCTTACATGGCATCAGTTGAAGATATTGGCATAGACCTTGGTTCATCCAATGTTCTAATTTATGCGAGAAAAAAGGGCATTGTACTCAATGAGCCCGCTATGCTGGCTGTGGACCACGAATCACGAAATGTCATCGCAATTGGTTTGGAAGCCTATAAAATGCTGGGACGCGAACCCAATAACATCGAAGTTATCAGACCTTTGCAAAAAGGAATGATTAAAGATTTTGATATGCTGTCTATCCTGCTCAACCATTTTGTCGTACGCGTCATCGGCAAACACATTTTTGCGCGTCCGCGTGCTGTGATGTCCATCTCTGCTTCAACCAATGAGATAGAGAAACGCCAGTTAATCATCGGGATGTTCGAAGCAGGTACCAGGCGCACACAGCTTATTGACAGACCCCTTGCCGCGGCTGTTGGCGCAGGGCTGGATATTCAGCAGTATTCCGGCCGCATGGTGGCAGATATTGGGGGAGGAACAACTGATATCGCCGTACTCTCATCCGGAGAGATGGCAGCACGCAATGTGCTTCAAATTGGCGGAGATGATTTTACAGATGCTATTATTCGCTATGTTCGGCTTAAGCACAATCTGCTGATTGGTTTTCGAACAGCCGAGGATGTTAAAGCTGCCCTTGGAACAGTATATCCAGTTGGTGAAAGTGCTGTTTCATTGCCTATTGCCGGGCGAAATCTTGTCAGTGGTTTGCCCAAACAAATGGAAGTCAGCAGAGAAGAAATTTCCGAAGCGATGGAAGAACCTTTGCGTCAGCTTATGGAGGGTTTTCATTCTGTCATTGAGCGGGTTCCGCCTGAATTGGCCAACGATGTATTTGAAAATGGCATCCTTTTAACAGGAGGGGGCGCATCCATGAAAGGATTGCAGGAGATCGTTTCTGAAATGATGAAAATACCTTGCCGGGTGGCTGAAAATCCCCAGCAATGCGTTGCGGTCGGATGCGGCAAAGCGCTTGAGCACCCGGCTGACTTTGACAGGTTTTTAGGCGAGGGACGTAAAAATAAAAGGTGATATCATCAACTAAAAACCCCGCATTCATTTTGAATGGCGGGGTTTTATCAGCTAAAAAAATGAAGCTGTCCTCAGTGAGCGCTGTGACTTATGCTTCGGTAGAAACTGATATTTTGGGCAGAGCACGAACGACATTGCCGCTGCGCAGGCAGCTGGTGCAGACATTCAAACGTTTTGGCGAAGCACCTAACATAATACGAACCTTCTGTACATTTGGAGCCCATTTACGGTTGCTCTTACGGTTTGAATGGCTTACTTTATGACCGCTCATCGCGGTTTTCTCGCAAACTTCACAAAACTTTCCCATCGATTACACCTCCCTGTCGGAGACTGATGGATTTGCTATACAGCGAATCCTCATGACAGCTTTACTATAATATCATGCATCACCTTCAATTGCAAGCTTTATTGATTCGATTTTTGCCTTGAAGATTGCAAGTTTAATTGCCCATACCGTACGACCGTTCACCTAAGCTGCTGAATAAACCTGTTGAGCTGTCCTGTATGCCAGGATGCGCCGGGGGTAGTTATTCATCCAGTGCTCTATCCTCCGAATGGCGTCAGCGGACAGCTTGCCGATGTCTGTTCCCTTGGGGATAAAGCGCCGAATGAGCTTGTTCGCGTTCTCATTGCTCCCACGCTCCCAAGCGCTGTAGGGATGAGCGTAGTAGCATATTGTCCGTTTCTTTCCC
>JAAZEI010000038.1 GCA_012512355.1 Clostridiales bacterium
CCTACTACAATGGCGTACGCGTGAGCTTCCAGCTTTATTTGGAAGGCTCTGAGCCCTCAGCCGAAGAGACAGAGACCATGATAGACTTTGTTGAAATGACAAACTACCTATAAGCACGACTGAAGTGACTATGCTAAAATAAGGCGGCAAGTATAAAACTTGCCGCCCTATTTTATAATCTTGTATGCAAGAAAACCTTGATTCTCATCGTCTTATTTTTATCATCAAATACAGCCAAGGGAGGCTTTCATGCGCCGCTTGATCCTCTGCACACTCATCGTATTCCTGCTCACCGCCGGCGGCTTCGCCCAGTCGCCTTACAGCCTGCAGCCAGGCAGCAGCGGCGATGCCGTCATCTCCCTGCAAAAGAGGCTGATCCTCTACCAGCTGCTGCCCGGCAAAGCTGACGGCATTTATGGCCCGCAAACCAAACAAGCAGTCAGGCACTTTCAGGAACATCTGCAAAAAAACGGCTATGACATTGTGCCCGATGGCATCGCCACACCCCAAACCCTGCTGCTCGCCTATGACGACAGGGCAGCGGGAGAATTGCTCAACCTCAAAGTCGGGGATAGCGGCAGTGGGGTGAGTGAATTGCAGACCAGGCTTTATGATATACGCCTTCTGACAACCCTTCCCGACGGAAAGTATGGCGACCAAACTGCGCAGGCTGTCAAGGAATTTCAGCTCCTGCTGATACGCAGCAACATCCCCAAGGCCACAGCGACAGGTGTCGCCGATCCTGTCACCCGGGAATATCTATTTGGTGATCTAATGGCGCTGAACCTCCGCCTGCCCCAAACTTTTGATGACAGCCGGCCAACTTCTCTTACCCCGGACGATCTCTACGCAAAGTCTGCCATTCTTATCGACATGCAGACCGGGGACGTGCTGCTGTCAAAAGACGCGCAAACCAAACGCTACCCTGCCAGCACCACCAAAATCATGACCCTGCTGCTGGCGCTTGAACACATGAATATGGACCAAACCGTCACCATCCCCGGCGCTGCCTCAGCTGTCCCCAAAGACAGCTCGCTGGTGCCCGTCTATCCCGGCGAAGTCATGCCCTTCAAAGACCTCTTATATGGTTTGATGCTTCGATCGGGCAATGATGCCGCCAATGCCGTGGCAGTCCTCACCTCGGGCTCAGTGGAAAGTTTTGCCGCTCTCATGAACAAAAAGGCAGCAGAGCTGCAGATGACAGGCACTGCCTTTACAAATCCCCATGGCTATCATGACAAGGGACACTACACCAACGCAGGCGACCTGGCGAAGCTCTCGCTTTATGCCCTGCAAAACCCTGCCTTTCGCGACATCATCGCCGCCACTTCCTATGCCATGCAGCCAACGGTCCGCCGGCCGGAACTGCTCATCACAGTCAGCACCGAGCTGTTTGATCCCCTGTCGCGATTTTATTACGCTCCTGCTTTTGGCATCAAAAGCGGCTTTACACGCGCGGCGGGCTTTTGTTATGTGGGCGCAGCGCAGAAGGATGGACGGCTGCTGCTGGCCGTCGTACTGGGCGGCAGAACAAGGAACCAAGCCTGGACGGACATGACAAGGCTGTTTCAATCCGGTTTTGAGATAGAGTAACCACAGTTACTTTTGAATAGGAGAACCGTTGGGGAAAAGCTTTTAAAGGATCTGTCTCCCCACCCTCTCTCACAAATTTTTAATAAATATAGGTTGTTTGTTTCTGTTATGGCACAAACCTGCTTTCTTGACTTTATTGTGCATTAGGCTATACTTTTATCAGACCAATCTGCCCTTGAATATAAAAACGAATATGAAAGGTTGTACCCTCATGAGAAGAATCCTTTCGCTCTTCCTTTGTCTCGTCTTGATTCTCTCCCCTGTCCTGGCCGCCCCCGCGCCAACAAGTTTTTTGCAGGATTATGACGCCATTGAAAAGGCTTCGGGCTCCGTAATTTATTTGGAAGCAGATGACGATTTTGATGATGAAATCATTACAACCGGAAGCGGCTTTGTTGCCTTTGACAGCAAAACTTTTATCACCAATTACCACGTCATTGAAGATGCTGTGTGGATCCGGGCATTTAATGAAAGCTATCAGGAATATGAAGTCGGTAAAATTATCGCCATTGACAAAGAGATGGATATTGCCATTATCTCCTTCAAAACCTCTACAGACATAACTCCCCTGATGTTGGCAGATTCTCCAAACCTCAAACGCGGCCAGCCTGTTGCTGCCATTGGATACCCACAGGGGATTTCAAATACCTTCAGCACCGGCATCATCAGCGCACTTGTTGAGGAAAACGGCGTAAACGAAATACAGTTTACAGCGCCCATTTCGCAGGGCAGGGAC
>JAAZEI010000039.1 GCA_012512355.1 Clostridiales bacterium
ATGCCATTGTCATAATAGGGGTTGTGCGATGCTGAAATCATGATGCCGCAGTCAAAGCCCTCTGTGCGCGTTACATAACTTACACTGGGCGTGGTGGTCACGTGAAGGAGATAGGCATCTGCCCCCGCTGCTGTCAGCCCGGCGCAGAGCGCATCTTCAAGCATGTAGCTGGACAGGCGGGTATCCTTCCCAATGACAATTCGCGCCTTGTCTTCCTTTGCGAAATAGTTTCCCAGAAACAAGCCTATTTTGATGGCATGCTCAATGGTCAGGTCAACGTTGGCCTCACCTCGAAATCCATCTGTTCCAAAATATTTAGACATTTTTCAATCTCCCTTTCTAATTGTTACTTATCCGAAATAGTTCATACCATTTATCTTCGTGTTCTGTATCCATCGCAAGTTCAATTTCCGCATCCCCGCTTTGAGGGTTGACAATCCCCGCATATACCGTATAGCTTCCCGCAGGCACCGTCTCTTTTCCAATCATGATTTCTGTCTGGACGGGCAGGCCTGGCTTTATATCTTCAACATTTAAATCAAGAGGCAATATAACCGATTTGCCGTCACCGGCCAGTATTTGTAAACTTGGTTGCCAGTCAAAATAAAATGGTGCTATTGCGCTATTCTCCCATGTCAGCAAAAGGCTCACCTGCCCGTCATCGGTCTGTGTTATTTCGCTTTTGGCCACGCGAAGTCGGTAGCCAATCTTTTGGTTGACCTGGTCTATGGCTTTTTGGTATTCTCCGTCACGATCAACATCAACAAAGCTTCTGGGGCCTATCCAGCTCGTGTGGGAAAGCTCAAACAGCGCCAGAGTCTGACCCAGCATCTCCTCTTCCAAAAACTCTATATGCTTGTATCTGGTGGAGAGTTCACCGCCCACAGGGGCATGACCCCAGGCATCCGGCATTGGCACCAGCGCGCTTTCTTCTTGTGTCTGGTCATATATGCCGCCTTCCTCAATCCAGTTCAGCCATGTCTGCGTAGATTCCAAGGACCCTGTTGTGTCGTTGTACAGCCCTATTTTATGTTTCGAGGCGATGGCAAAAGGTCTTCGCATCAGCAGCTGCGCATTTGGAAACGCATCAAGATAGGGCAGAACATACAAATCTCTGATTGGTTCAAGAGGCAGGGGATGCAGTTTGCTGCTTACATGCCATTCACCCCAATGCCCCAAAGAACCCAATTGAACAAAAGCAATGAAGGGGTCCTGTCCATAGTGTTCCCCCAAAGCACTGATGGCCTTTTCATGGGATTCTATAAGAACCGGATTTGCATAGTTGGGATTATAACCGCGGCCATAGGAAATATTGTATGACTGTCCATCTTTGCCTGTTTTTTTCCATAGCCAATTGGGAATATCCATATGGCTTTTACTGTCCGGCACATCCATGACAAAGCGAATAATGGCTTTCTTGCCTTCTTGCCTCCATTTGTCAAAATGGTTTAGCTCTTCAAATGATTCAAAATCATATTCGCCTTCTGCCGGCTCGAAATCTCCCCATAAAAGGTTGGCGTATATCAGGGTAAAGGGCTGCTCTCTTTGTGACTGGGAATTAGCCCAGGCCACATTTCCTATGTAGGGATTTATAATTTCCCTGGTACTTGCGGGATAAGTAACCGTGACCGTAGTAGACGCGGATGCGCCCAGACCTGCTGCCATCAGCAAGAAAGTTGACAGACAATAAATTTTTAAACGTAAAAAGGTCATATCATGAACCTCAGCCTTCAATCAATATAGTCCCCGTTGTATTGCACCAGCGTCAAATCATTTACTTGTTCCAGCGCACGGATTTAATCCAGGAAGCTCAGCGCGTTATTTTTTACCCGAACTTCAACGGCCATCTCCACATCCTGTTTGCGCATGGTTTTGGATTTAATCTGATATGGGTTCGTGCCAATGGCACGGCGTATCTCTTCATCTATTCCTTCACCCGTATAGTGAACCAGGAGAATATACATCTCTTCGCGCCGATGTTTTCGTCTGCGGAGGATAAAAAGCAGCAAGCTCATGATGATCAGGGATATGACGGCAATGTAGAACATTCCCGCCCCTGTCGCGATCCCCGTTGTCACCGCCATGAATAAAAACATCAAATCCATTGGCTCTTTTACGGCAGTTCTGTACCTGACAATGGACAGTGCCCCTACCATACCAAGGGATAGCACCACGTTTGATTGGATGGTCACGATGATTGTGCAGGTCATCACTGCCATACCTGCCAGAGACACAGCAAAGGATTGGCTGTAGACCACGCCGGAATATGTTTTGCGATACAAGACATATAATATGAGGCCAATGGCCAGGGCCAGCAATATCTGAACTGCTGCTCCGATGATGGTTTGCGCAGATACACTCTGAATAAAACCTCCGGACTCAAGTATGGATTTTTTGATGATGTCTTTGAATGTCAGCGCGTCTCCCATAAAATCCCCTCCGTTCTATTTTTGTTTTGTTCTCTCACCGCAGCATCGCATCCCAGCACATATTTGGAGGCTGCTGTCATGATGCTGGACCTGGGCGGCAGAAGACTGCGGACAATCCCAGGCAAAAATGTTGTATATTTCACTTCCATGATCATTTGATCGGCCCGAAGCACCTCCATCGTGGGAAGAGCGCTGTCAAACAAATCAAATGTCCCAAATCCGGCGCGCACATGCTTGTCGAAGGTGATGCGCACGTCGCCCGCCTCCACCACAAAGGGTTCCCTGTCATAGTCAACAACCAGGCGCGGCCGCATGATCCGGGAAGTGCATTCATAATAAAATTCCCGCAGCAGATTAAGCTTGCTTTTTTTAAGGAAATTGTAATCGCCATCCAGTATCATATCCGTTTCCATGCGCGTGAGCGGAGCGCTCTCCTTTAAAATATACTGGTCAAACTTGTTTTTGCGCTCTAAAACAATTCTTGTGTCGGAGCAGTTGTAGATACGGATTCGGTATTTATGCCGCAGCAGAATACCCATGTCCTTTTCTTCATAAGCCGTGTTCCAATAATCATCAAAATAGAGACTTCGTATCCAATATTCTCCGTTCTCTCCGGCATTTATATCTCTGGGGATCACGCCCAGCATCCTGGTTTTCAGCAAGGCCCAGTCGGGTTTGTTGATTAAGTATTTTATTTCATGTCGATATGATGGCCGCTGTATCACGGATTGATCACCTCGCCATCCTTGTTGACAACAAAGCGTCTCATGCCTGTGTGTATGCCGGTATCTGAGTACACCTGGTCAAAGGCCATTTGGCTTTCACCGCTCTCATTGGTGACTCTGACACGCCAATAATATGTACCTTCAGGCAGCAGGGGGATTTCTGTTTGCAAAGTCAGCTTTCTGGGATATTCAAAAAACACAATCTGGCTGGGCGCAAAGGACCAGTCCGTGGCGACCTCCACGTTGTAGTAAATCAGCTCTCCTTTAAAATCGTAAGCATCTCCCCAGGACAGCAGCAATGAATCTCCCATATCTTCCACATCGTTGAGATAGAAAGGCATCGGCTTTTCAATTGAATCCAAAAAGTTTTGATAAGCCTCTTCTGTGTCATTAGGCAAATTTTGGTAGATCAATTCCAACTGTTCATATGTGACGCTCAGGTGAAGGTTGTCGGGCATCCGGTGCAGGAAGGGATCCGAAATCGACCGATATTCCTCAATCAGCTCAGTTATTCGCTCCGGTGTAATGATTTTGTGAAGCTCTTCCACTTTTTCTATGAGCATTTGCCGGTAGACGGGAATTCTGAACATCCGTTTAAACAGGACGACCCCCCAGTAACCGGATAAACCCTTCTCCCATTCAGCCTCTTTCCAAGTATTCCCAAGGAAATCATCCTCGTAATAAGCCAAAGCGCCGTCTCCATCCCAGAGCAAATAGTACCATCTGTCACTATTGAGAGGACTGTACATGGAGATAATTTTGAGCGGAACTGTCTGGGTTGGCCATCAGCATGTTAAAGGCCAGGTAGCTGGTGATATTGTTAACATCAAAATACCGCTCGACTACACGTTCGATAGGAAGGGAGTAGTCATTTACCGCATCAAGCATAGCGATAAGCTTCGTATGATTTTCGCTGGTTTTTGGTTCAAATACCTCGCTAAATGTCATCAGGCTATACTG
>JAAZEI010000320.1 GCA_012512355.1 Clostridiales bacterium
ATATATAGGTATTAAAAGCAGACCCTATGAGATTCACAGGCCGCAGCTGCAATTCCGGCAGGTGCCGGGATGCATGCATCTGTTCTGGCTCTGGCTCTGGCTCAACGGTTTCGTTTTTTGCGGAGGGCGGACTGCCGTCTGCCTTTTCCCAGGAAGATGAGCGCATGCTCATCGCGGACGCTGGGAAAGCAGATGGAGGCTGCGGCGCAGTGGCCTGATGGGCGCTGGCCTCCTGCCTGGAAAGCTGGGTCACCGGCACTCCGGGCGGTGTAGGGGGAGGCGGATATAGCGGTGGCGGTGTGATGTCGGCGGCTCCGGGGCTTAAAGCATCTGCCACAATCTGTCTGAGCGCATCCTGAACTTTTCTCTCATCAGCAAACCGTACTTCCCATTTGTTTGGGTGAACATTCACGTCAACTGCCTCGTAGGGCAGTTCAAGATACAGTATGCACATGGGAAAACGTCCTATCATCACGCGCTGGCGGCATGCTTCCTCAAGCGCCTGGGACAGCAAGGCGCTGCGCAGGGTGCGGCCATTGATGAAAAACTGCTGCTGACTTCGGTTGCCTCGGGACAGTTCACCAACACCCACAAATCCGGACAGGAGTAGGCCTTGTTCATTGCCCTCAACTTTGATCAGGGCGCGCAGAGTGTTGATGCCATAAATACTCATCACGGCTGTATCAAGCTGGCCGTCACCGGGACTGAAAAAAACCTGTTTTCCATCTGAAATAAAGCGGAAGCTGATTTGGGGATGCGACAAAATAAGCCTTTGCATCAGTTCAGCCACCAATTGGGCTTCAGCTGAGGGTTTTTTCATAAATTTGCGGCGAACAGGGGCAGAATAAAAAAGATCTTTGACGGTGATGGCGGTGCCTTCAGCACAAGCGGCAGGCCGAATATCTGTAATCTGCCCGCCCATATTTTCAATGAGCATGCCGCTTGTTTCACCGCGAAGCCGGGACAGGAGGCTCACTTTTGCAACCGCTGCAATGGAGCTCAAAGCCTCTCCTCGAAAACCTAGTGTCGCGATGTGCGTCAGGTCCTCCTGCGAGCGCAGTTTGCTCGTTGCGTGGCGCTCAAATGCCATTCTCAGTTCGCTTTGCGGTATGCCGCTGCCGTTATCGATTACGCGAATCAAACTCAGCCCGCCCTCTTTGATATCAACTGTGATAGAGGTTGCGCCGGCATCCATGCTGTTCTCGACCAATTCCTTGACAGCTGCGCTGGGTCTTTCAACCACTTCGCCTGCAGCGATGTGGCCAATGGTTTCAGGACTTAACTTTATTATTTTTTGCATGTGATCATCCTCATAGGCTTCGAGCCTTCTCACGCAGAAGGAATAGGGCGCTCAGCGCATCCATCGGGCTCATGGTCAGGACATCCATCTGGCTGAGTTCTTCAACAAGTTCACTTTTTCCCACATCAAACATTTGCATCTGCTGTTTTTTTCCCGCTCTGCCCTTTTCAAGGATGCCTTTGCCGATGGCATTCTGATTGAAGTTATTGGCTTCAAGCCTCGCTTGTATCTCCATCGCGCGAGCGATGACAGGTCGGGGCACACCGGCTAGGCTAGCAACATAGGTGCCAAAGCTCTTGTCAGCGCCTCCGTGTTTGATTTTACGAAGGAAAATGACTTCCTCACCCATCTCCTGAACACTGACGCAGCAGTTGACCACGCCTTCCAGGCTGCCTTCCAGCTCTGAGAGTTCGTGATAGTGGGTCGCAAATAGTGTCTTTGCACCGCTTTTCTTTTTGTCAGTTAAATATTCAACCGCAGCCCAAGCAATGGCAAGGCCGTCAAAAGTGCCAGTACCCCGGCCGATTTCATCGAGTATAATCAGGGATTTCGGGGTAGCACTTCTAAGAATATAGGCAAGTTCGCTCATTTCAACCATGAAAGTTGACTGTCCGCCGGCCAGGTCATCGGCAGCGCCGATGCGGGTAAAAATATTGTCTGTCAGCGCGATGTCAGCACTCTGTGCCGGGACAAAGCTGCCGATATGCGTCATCAGCACAATCAGGGCGGTCTGGCGCATGTAGGTCGATTTACCTGACATGTTCGGACCCGTCAGGATCAGCATGCGCTTGAGGTCATTGTCCATATCCACATCATTTGGCACAAAACTCTGGTCACTAAGCGTTTTTTCAACCACGGGATGCCGGCCGTCTTTAATCAGCAGCCGGCCCTCATTGTTTAATAAAGGACGGGTATAACTGTTTTCCCGTGCGACGCGGGAAAGGGACAGGAAGGCATCAAGGGTTTTAAATCCCAGTGCTGTGCTCTGCAGCTGTGGCAAATGTCCCAATAGCGTTTCTCTTATTTCGCCAAACAGCTCATTTTCCAGGCGCAGGCTCTCGCTTTGCGCGCCGGTGATCTTGCGTTCAAGCTCCCTCAATTCATCTGTCACATATCGTTCAGAATTGGCCAGGGTCTGGCGTCTGATATAATGTGCGGGAACGGCGGAATAGTTTGATTTAGTTACTTCGATAAAGTAGCCAAAAATACGGTTAAACTGCACCTTGAGGTTTTTGATGCCGGTATTTTCACGCTCACGCGCTTCAAATTCCATTAGCCACCGTTTGCCCAGGGTTGTCGCAGCTCGGTATTCATCAAGCGTCAGGCTGTAGCCGGCCTTGATGATGCCGCCGTCTGCCATGTTCATAGGAGGATCAGGGTCGATGGCAGTTTCAAGCAGGTCAGTAAGTTCTGTCAAGGGCTGCATGCCTGATAAAGCCTGTATAATGTCTTGCGACTGCAGGTTGTCCAGCAGTGCCACAACAGGAGGCACCTGATGCAAGGATCGCAGCAGGGACAGGCAATCCCTGGCATTGAGCGTTTTATAAGAAACACGGCTGAGCAATCGTTCCATATCATAGACCTGGCCCAAATGCTCAAGAAGTGCTGCTGACACAACAGGCTGGTCATACAGCGTTTGCACTGCCAGCAGCCGCCGTTCTATTTTCTCGCGCTGCAGCAAGGGCTGCTCAACCCAGCTGCGCAGCAGCCGGCCGCCCATGGCGGTGGCGGTCTTGTCAAGCAGCCACAGCAGTGACCCATAGGCAGAGCCGCTGCGGAGGCTCTGAGTCAGTTCCAGATTTCGCCTGGTCGTGATATCAAGGGGCATGCTGTCATTTTCAAAGACGAATTTTAGATGAATGATATGTTTTAAGTCTGTCATTTGTGTTTTTTTAAGATAATGAAGCAGCGCGCCGGCAGCAATGGCTTCAGCCTGCAAATCGGTGTTGAGGCCAAGCGCATCCAAGCTGCCCACTTCAAAGTGCGAAAAAAGCTGTTCTTTGGCAGAGCTTAAGGTAAAAGCTGAATGTGAATAGCCTTGAAGATAACCGTCTGTTAAAGAACGCAGCTTGTCCGGAGCGTTGCAGATCATTTCGCTGGGCCGATAAGCTGCCAGGGTGGCGGCAAGCCCTTTGTCAGAGTCAGAAGTTTTGTGCACAAAAAACTCGCCTGTCGTGACATCACAAAATGCGAGACCGGATTTTTTGCCGCTGAGGTAAACAGCGCAGAGGAAGTTGTTGGCACGCTCATTGAGGGTACCATAATCGCTGATTGTCCCGGGTGTGACAACCCGAAGCACTTCACGCCTTACAATGCCTTTGGCAAGCGCCGGGTCTTCAGTCTGTTCGCAAATGGCGACTTTATGACCTTTTGCTATCAGTCGAGCGATGTAGCCATCCGCTGCGTGGTGAGGGACACCGCACATCGGTGCCCTTTCTTTGAGACCGCATTCTCGACCCGTCAGGGTTAGTTCCAGTTCACGGCTGGCAAGCAGTGCATCATCAAAAAACATCTCATAAAAATCCCCGAGGCGGTAAAATAGTATCGCATCAGGGTAATTTTGCTTGATTTCCATATATTGCTGCATCATGGGTGTAAGCTGGGACATGCTGTCTCCTTATGGGGTAGCTGTGTTCCAGGAGCAAGCGCTTGCTCCTGGAACACATGAAAAACACATTACCTTGTGGTGCCGCAGCCGCTGCAGCCGGCACAGCCACCGCTGCCGCACGCGCTTTCTTCATGCTCTTCTTTTGGGTTGAGCGTATTTTCAAGAATATTATTGACTTCCTGCATTAAATGGCTGAAGCCTTCCCGTGATTTGTTCAGGGTGGCCAAGCTGTCACTTTGGGACAGTGTCTCTTCAATTCTGCTGATTTCAAGACGCAGGGCGTCCATGGCGCCGTGATCAGGCTCTGACTCCAGTTCTTCTTGCTGCATATTTTGGCGCAGGAGAGAATATTCCCGGTACAGGCTCTGGAGCTGGGTATCGGCCAAGGCCGCCTCCTCCTGCTTTTGCATGGCAGCGAATTCAGTGCTCTCCCGCAAAAGTGAGCCCAAATCCTGCGTTGCTTTTAAAATGGATTCGTTCATCAATCTTTCTCCTTTTCAAGTTCGCCGCGCAGCGTGTTGCTGCCGGCTCCTGTTATCTCAACGGGTACGATTTGGCCAATCAGGCTCTCATCGCCCCCGGTGAAGTTGACGGAGATATTTCTGCCGCATTTGCCGGACATTTGTGTCTTGCGCCTTGCAGAAACACCTTCGACAAGTATACCCGTTTTTTCGCCTTTCATGTTAGCGAGAACCTCTTTGGTGATGCCTGTCTGCAGTTGAATCAGGCGATTAATGCGATGGCTTGCCACCTCTGATTCTATCATATCGGCAAAATTGGCAGCCCTGGTTCCGGTGCGTTTTGAATAGATAAAAGTGAATGCACTGTCAAAACGCACCCTGTCTACCAATTCCAGGGTTTTTTCAAAATCCGCTTCTGTTTCACCAGGGAAAGCGACAATCAAATCGGTCGTCAGACCTATGTCGGGCAGAGCTTGCCGCAGCCGACCCACCTTGTCCAGATAGCTTTCTGCTGTGTATCCCCTGTTCATTGCCAACAGCATGCTGTTGCTGCCGGACTGGATGGGCAGGTGAAGATGAGGGGCAAGCGCTTGACTGTTTGCGTACACCTCAATGAGTTCGTCTGACAAGTCTTTGGGGTGGCTGGTCATAAAGCGCAGACGGGCTATTCCTGTCTCTTCCAGCCTTTGCAAAAGTTGAGGGAAGGACATTTCACCCGTATCATTTCCAAAGGAATTGACGTTTTGTCCCAGCAAAGTAATTTCCCTGACGCCGTCTTTGACCAGCCCTTGCGCTTCTTTGAGGATATCATCTGCTTTTCTGGAGCGCTCGCGGCCGCGCACATACGGAACGATGCAGTAAGAGCAGAAGTTATTGCACCCATACATGATATTGATATAGGCTTTAAAATCTGAATCCCTCAATACTGGCAATCCTTCTGCGATGGTAGACTCTTCCCGGCTTACATCAATTACACGCTGCTTTTCATCGACCAGCTGGAACAGATATTCAGGCAGTCGGTAGAGGGTGCCCGTACCAAAAGCAAGGTCTACAAAAGAATATTTTTTGAGGACTGTTTCTGCCATTCCTTTTTGCTGCATCATACAGCCGCAGATTCCGATGAGCATCTCGGGTCTCTTTTTTTTGATTTCATTGAGCCAAGTGATGTTGCCAAGCGCTTTGCGTTCAGCATTATCCCTGATACAGCAGGTATTAAAGAGCACCAAATCTGCCTCTTCGCGCTGGGTACAGCGGGTAAGGCCCATATGCTGCAAGGTGCCTGCCAGGGTTTCTGAGTCATGGGTGTTCATTTGGCAGCCAAATGTGACGATGTGATAGCTTTTGGGGCGATCGGGATGCGAGGCCACCAGCCTCGCAAAGCGCTCCTGGATGTTGAGGGTTTCCTGGTCTATGTGTAGGACGGCTTCACGCGTCAAGCTCATCTTCCTCCTTGTATATCACGCCCTTGCCAGAACAGCGGGGGCAGGGGATCAGTGTTTCGCCAAGCAGCGGTTCATCTGTTTTTTTACGGGTCAATTCCAGAAAGCCAAGGCTGGTAAAGCCATGTACAGAACACTTGACAGGATCTTTCGCCAAAGTTTCCTGCAGGCTTAGCAGCACTTCTTCACGTTCTGAAGAAGAGGCCATATCGATAAAGTCGATGAGAACGATGCCGCCTATTCGCCGCAGACGAAGCAGCCTGGCAATTTCTTTCGCGGCTTCGATATTTGTGTAGAGCAGCGTCCTTGCCCTGTCCTTGCCTGCGATGTTTTGTCCTGTATTGACATCGATAACGGTCATGGCCTCACATGGGTCAATCATCAGCGTTGCTCCGCTTTTAAGGTGGATCTTTCGCCGCAGAGATTTTTGCAGTTTGTGCGCCACTTCATACAATTGCATGGGATTGGCGGTTTTTGTGACCGCGATGCCATAGTCAGGAAGGTTTTCCGGCTCGTTGCACAGTATCTTTTGAGGAACATCCTTCCCGTCCCGCAAAAGCCGCAGCACCGCGTCAGGGGAGGAGAGAATCAGGGCAGGGGCTGTGGAGCTGTCTGCTTTTTCTTTGATCTTCTCAAACTGAAGTTTTAAAGATTCAATCTCCTGCGCAATCAGATGGCGGTCCGTCTTCAGACTTTCCTCCCTGAGAAACAGCCCCATACCTTGCGGCGCCAGTGCCCTGGCCAGTTGGGTAAGCTCCCTTCGCTGCGCATCTTTTCGGATTCGCTTTGAAATGCTGATTCCGCTTTGGTTGGGAAGCAGCATACAAAGGCTGCCTGTCAGGGACAGCTTCGCAGTCATATAAGCTGCTTTGCCCGGTAAAGGCGGTTTTTTTACCTGGACAAGAAGAATATCGCCCGGCATTGGCTGGGCGCCTCCCGGGATTTCGTTAAAGGGCAAAAATCCATCCTGACCGGCTGTCAGGCGGACAAAAGCTGCTTGCAAGTTCTTCATGACCCGGGTGATGCGGCCCAGGTATATTTCTTCCGCTTTGATTTGACCCGCGTCAGCGCTTTGATGGTACTCCAGAAGCTGACCGTCCTCCAAAAGCGCGATCTCTCGATGGGTACCTTCAATTTGGATTAGCAGAAGGCTCACATATCCTCCAAAGGGGAAAATTGCTGGGTATAAAGTGCTTTTCTCGTCACCTTGCATGGGACAGGGGCTTCAAGCCCAGCGCATTGGCTCAGCGCTTTAATGAACAGATCAGGTTTGCAGGTTCCCGAGGAATGAAGAGCGAGCAGGGCTTGGATGCTATTGTCCTTGACCAGTACATTATGGATCAAAGGACGCAAGTCAATTTCGACCATGCCCTTTTTTGATTTGCGCATAGCGGGAATGCTTGTCTTGGAAAGAAGAACCGGGACAGCAGCCATGATTTCATCCTGGTATTCAAGCGGCAGAATACTAAAGTTTGCCGCCCAAAGCTGCGACATGGGGGCGGGTGAACTGTCTTCCACCAACCTGGCACTTTGGCATCTGATGAGAGCTGGCAGGGATTGGTTGAGGATCTCCACAAACATTTCGGGGCTGACATCACCCTCTATTGGGATTTCCATCACTTCCCGCATCCCTTCCATGCCAACTGAAAGCGGTGCTGCAAAAGAAAGCAGGATATGCGGGTTAAAACCCTGGCTGAAACGAATCGGCAGTCCGCTTCTGCGCAGCGCTCGCTGCATTGCCCGCATCAGGTCAAGATGACCGATATACTTGAGTCTGTCAGTAACAGAAAATACACAAAGCATCTTCATGATACACAAGCCCCTTCAAAACGAGTCAGCCCGCAGCCGTCGCAGCCGTTTCGGCAGTCGGGTGTAACGATGCCCAAGAGGGATCTCTCCCGCTCAAGCCAGAGGTATTTTTTGGTGACGCCGATATCCACAAAATCCCAGGGCAGGATTTCGTCCCCGGCACGTTCGCGGTTTGCATAGAAGGCGGGATCGAGATGGCAATCCTCAAAGGCCTGCATCCACAGATCATATTTAAAAAACTCCCGCCAGCCATCCATTTTGCAGCCAAGCTGCCAGGCTCTGTAAATCACTTTGCCCATGCGCCTGTCGCCTCTTGCGATGCATGCCTCCAAATGGCTGAGTTCAGGCTCGCTCCAATTAAAGGAGACACCTTTGATTTTAAGGACATCCCTGAGAATTTTCTGCTTATGTTTGATGGTTTCCAGTGTATCCTGCGCGTCCCACTGAAAGGGAGTGAAGGCTTTGGGCACAAAAGTAGAGGAGGACAAGCTGATTCTAAGCCCTGGTGAACGCTGCCCTTTTGGCACCTGATGGTAAGCATCGATGACCAGACGCGCCATGTCTCCATAGGCGATTAAATCTTCTTCCGTTTCTGTGGGCAGACCATTCATAAAATACAGCTTCACGCTGCTCCAGCCGCTCTGGAAAGCATCGCTGACTGAGCGTCTGATGTCTTCTTCTGAAATGCCTTTGTTGATGACATCGCGCAAGCGCTGGGTGGCAGCTTCAGGTGCCAGTGTCAGACCGCTTTTTTTAACTTCACGCACTTGCTCCAGGGATTCTTTCAGCAGGCTATCTACGCGCATGGAGGGCAGAGAGAGGGAGACTTTTTTGTCAGCAAACCTGAGCATCAGTTCGCGAATCAGTTCTGCAAGCTGTCCATAATCTCCGCTTGAAAGAGAAGATAGTGACATTTCCTCATAACCTGTGGCTTTGATGAGCTTTTGCGCAAGCTCTACAAGCCGCTCGGGGCTGCGCTCACGTACAGGCCGGTACAGCATGCCCGCCTGGCAAAATCTGCAGCCGCGAGTGCAGCCGCGCATGATTTCAAGAGATACCCTGTCATGCACAATCTCGGTAAAAGGCACGGGGATGGCATCAGGATAGTCCAGGTGCTCAAGATCAAGCTCCAAGCGCTTTCGAATTTTTGAAGGTGCCTGGTCATTGGTCGGTTTAAAGCTGGACAGTGTTCCATCTTCGTGATATGTCACTTCATAAAGAGAAGGGACATAGCATCCCTCAATCTGAGATAAGGCAAGCAGGATATCTTTTCGAGGTTTGTTCTCAAGCCGCATACGCTTGATCAGACGTGTCACTTCAACAATAGCCTTCTCTGCGTCACCCATCACAAAAGCATCGATAAAGCAGGCCAGCGGTTCAGGATTAAACGCGCAGGGACCGCCGGCGATAACAATCGGCATCTCTTCGCCCCGCTGTGCGCTAAGGACAGGAATACCGCCAAGCGACAGCATTTCCAGCACATTGGTAAAGCTCATTTCGTATTGAAGTGTAAATCCTACGACGTCAAAATCATAAAGGGCAGTTCTTGATTCCAGCGAAAACAGGGGAATGCCCTCTTTTTTCAAAAGATCAGACATATCCACCCAGGGCATCATCACCCGTTCGCAAAGCATATCTGGCTGTTTGTTGAGGATATGGTAGAGTATTTTCATGCCAAGATGGCTCATGGCTACTTCATAACTGTCAGGGAAGCAAAAAGCAAAGGCAGCTGTTTCTTTTGCGCGTTCTTTGATGTCCGCATTCATTTCGCCCCCGATGTAACGGGCGGGTTTTTCTACCTGGGGCAGCAGTCTGTCAATGGCTGCCAATGTTTTTTCGTCCAAGGGGTCCTCCGTTTTGTAGAGAATTTTGCAATAAATCATAGCATATAGCTTGCGGCTCTGTCCATGTAGTAAAAATTAATCACATTTAATGCTGTATGAGTCCGATGAGCTCTATCACTTTGTCAGTTCCGTCCGCAGCCGGAGCGTTCATCAGGTTGCGGCGCAGCATCGCGGCGTCTGTCTGAAGCCTTTGGATAGCGGCAATTAAACTGGCTGCACTGAGATCTTCCTGCAAGAGCACCTGGGCCAATCCGCGCTCTTCAAAGCTTTTGGCGTTGAGGATTTGGTCCCCGCGGCTGGCGCTGAGCGGGAGGGGAACCAGCAGCATGGGTTTGCCCAGTGCCGCAAATTCATATAGTGCATTGGAGCCTGCCCGGCTGAGCACAAAATCGGCGCAGGCCAAGGCATCAGGCAGCGTCTCACTTAAAAACTCAGCCTGAAAGTAACCTGTCATATAATCCAAATCTTGTTCAAGGTTACCCTTGCCGCATAGGTGCAGTACATCAAAC
>JAAZEI010000321.1 GCA_012512355.1 Clostridiales bacterium
CAGAAAGAATAATTGTGGAGCACAAAACATTCTACTTTTTTTTGAAGCAAAACCAGCGTGGAAGGTTCTTGCGTATTACTGAAGAGTCCAACGGTAAAAGTGATACCATTATTGTCCCTTCTACAGGAATAAAGGAGGTAAAAGAGATGCTGGATTCTTTACTGCAGACGATTAGTGAAAACCCCAATCCATTGGAAAATAACTCAACTTTAGGCTAACCTCCCTTTTACAAATTTTATTGTTTTTTTTAAGATGCAACACAAGTTTATCTTTTGTCGTAAGAATTTGAGCTATTGGATGATACACTGGAAGAAAGCTTTTTTCCAAACATTTTTCCTTTGTGCTTTTGTGTGCAGTGGAGCTTTGGCCCCAGCCGTCGAGGCAGCTGAGTTTGCAGGAGGTGACGGAACAGAAAATAATCCGTGGAAAATTAAAACCAGGGAACATCTCTCCTCATTAACCAATTATATCGGGACTGCCGGAGTGGGTAAGTTTTTTCGGCTGGAAAACGATATTACCTTTGTGGAGGAAGACTTTGCTCCCGGAGGGGCTTTCTACAACAATGGAGCCGGGTGGGTGCCTGTTGGACATCGCCGAGTAAGCAATCGCATGTTCAGCGGCAACTTTGACGGCAGAGGATATGCTATCCGAAATCTCTTAATTCATCGTCCAGCATCCGTTGATGTCGGCTTTTTTGGTTTTACAGAAAACGCGACAATTTCCAACCTTCGAATTGAAGGGGTTTTATTGAATGGGGCCACGAACGTGGCCGCACTTGTCGGAGCTGACGAGTCTTCTCTTTTTTTTAATTGTTCTGCCAGTGGAACAGTAAATGGGATGAAGACCGTTGCTGGTTTGGTTGGCTATGCTCAAGAAGGTGTTTTCCTCCGTTGTGGGGCTCAGTGCACTGTGTCTGCAAGTTTGATTTCTACCGGATTCACGGATATTGGCACGGCCGGAGGGATGCTTGCCTATGCCGAAAATGTATCTTTGGATGAGTGCTACGCTTTAGGGAGTTTGTCTTGCGCTACGTCGGCTCATGCAGGTCTCACTTCCGGCACTGCTTACGCGGGTGGATTAGTAGGGTACTTGCATTCCAGCACTGTCTCATCCTCAGTAGCCAAGGGAAATGTAACACTGAGCACCGCGGATGCTGACTTTTCAGGCGATGGATATGCGGGTGGACTCATCGGTTATATTCACATATCATCAGTAGAAGACTCCTATGCAACGGGCCATGTGTCTGCCAACACGGTTCCTCAAGGTCAAATCGTCCCGATTTCCGGTATGGGCAGAGGGTACATAGGGGGGCTGTGTGGTTTCTCTCTTTCATCTTCCGTTTCTAGGTCCTATGCCGCGGGGCCTTGTAGTGTCACAAGCGGAAATACAAGCGCCTACGCCGGAGGAATCATGGGAGCTTCCAGCTTCAGCCAAATTAGTTCCTCTGTAGCCTTGAACAGCTCAGTTCAATCCGACTCTGATACGGTCCCCGTCCAATCCCATGCTGGACGAATTGAGGCTGTAAATGCTGCCGTTTTTTCTAACAATCTAGCTACGACAGCGCTTGTTCTTAAAGTCAATAATTCAGTTCCCCCCCCCGTAGATGATTTAAATGGTAAAGACGGAGGCTCAACATCTCCAGAAGCGTTAAAAGCGGTTACTCCTTATGAGTCTCTAGGTTGGAATTTTGCAACTGTTTGGGATTTTGCAACAGGTGATTATCCTGTGTTGGCTTGGGAAAAAGAGCTGTTTGTAACTCAAGCTCCTAAAATTATTACTCACCCCCAAAGTCTGGATGTGATAGAGGGACAAAGGGCATTTTTTGAAGTAATAGCTACGGGTGGGGCATTAAGCTATATCTGGACACATAATGGAAAAGTGATTCGGGATGAAACTCAGCCCAGATTGGTAATTGAAAGCGCACAAACCTCAAACCAGGGTGTTTATGTTGTTACTGTGTTCAATTCCAAAGGCAGTGTGGTGAGTTCTCCCGCTACTCTTACAATAGTAAACATTCCTTTAATTACCGAGCATCCTCAAAACACAGATTTGAATCTGGGTGATCAGCTAGATTTGAGTGTTACGGCAACGGGGACGCCGCCTCTTTATTATCAATGGTATAAAGATGGAGAACTTCTTCCGGATGCTATATCGCCACAGTTGACTGTACCCAGTGTCAAAGAGACTGATGCAGGTAGCTATACAGTTGTTGTTTCAAATGCAATCGGAAGCGTGACCAGCAATCCAGCCAAAGTGACCTTGAAAGAAGAGCCTCCCGTTACTGAAATCTTTTTATTTAATCCCCAATTGGTCCAAGAGGGCGAAAAACTCTATTTCATATTCGAGATCAGGGGAGCGACCCTATATAACGTGGAAGGAAGCATAGAC
>JAAZEI010000040.1 GCA_012512355.1 Clostridiales bacterium
GCTAAGGGAGAATAATCATGCGCCGTCCCCTGGGCACATAGACGAAACACCACATGGGTCAGGACGGGAAGCAAAAGCGACGCTATGAGAAGATAAATTTGCTCATGGCGGTTATGTTTTCGAAAGACATTAAAGTACTTGATGATGAGGCCCAAGGATAGGAAAAAGAAGGCATAGCTGTATATCAAGTTGATGATCTGGAAAGGTCCCATGACCACTTGCCAGTGATACACACCTGCGTGCTCTACAAAGGTCACCTTGTTTATATATAGATTAAAGACTCGAAACACCTGAAATATCAGCGCCAGCAGCAGCGGCGGAAAGGATATCAGGATGCGGATTTTGGCGCTGGGCCGCACCGGGCTTAAAACACTTCTGGCAAACAGGTAAAACATCGGCGCAATGAAAGGAAGCCCCACATACTGCACCCGGATGCCCATCAGGGCAGCTTCAGCAGAAGGAGCTATTACTTTGAGCAGGTGGCCAAATACATAAATAAACCCCGCGAAGGTTAAAAATATTAAATAAAAGGAATTATCGGAAGCGGAATTGACAACAGAAAGCAAAAGGCAAATAAAGCATACAATCAATGACAGGGAAATCAAACCAATGTAAAGGCTCATATTCTGCTGTGTTCACCTGCTTTCCTTTTAAATCTTAATCTCTGCAGATTAGCTCAGTATTCCTAGTACAAACCAGCTTATCGCAATCTTACAAATCATACATCATGCCTCAGTCGAATTGATTGTTTTCAAACGCTCAAGCCAACATATACCAAAAACCATCCCAACCGTCGTTGTATTCACATTCTCTCACGACTTGTCGAATAAGGTGCATTATACATCGAATGTATAAATCAATCAAGCAATTGATGAAGAAAATCAACAGCAAATGGTCAAAAATGTATATTTTATATTACAAAGAGTCTCTGAATATGACTTGAGCTGACAGCTTATCCTCTACAGGTCATCCCGGAAAAGATAGACTTGGTTGCGGCCGTTTTCCTTGGCCGCATACAAAGCTTTGTCAGCCCGGCGCAGCAAGGTATCCAGCGAGATAGATTGCTCCTTCCCGGAAAACGCGATGCCGATGCTGATGCTCATACTGAGCTGCTGTTCCCTGTAAGCAAAGGTACTGTCCTCTATCAGCTTGCAAAGCCCTTGGGCCTGGCTGACAGCTTCGGGCTGCTGCAGGTTCTTGAACATCATCAAAAACTCTTCCCCGCCAAAACGTCCAAAGCTGTCTTCTTCGCGCAAATACCCCTGTATAAGCGCTGTAATTTGGCGCAATACCTGGTCCCCGGCTGCGTGACCCCAGGTATCATTCACCTTCTTGAAATGGTCCACATCAATCATCGCCAGCGCGCAGGACACACTTGTGTCTTCGCTGAGCTGGGCATTGAGGGCAAGGAAACTGTCTCTGTTGAGAATGCCCGTTAAAGCATCGTAGGTCGAGCGCATCTGCAGCTTATGAATCATTTCCGTTTTTTGGGTGATATCATGATAGAGAATGCAGTAAGCGCTTTTTTTTCTATCCGGATCAATGATCGTATGCGTCACCTTAAATATGCGATTCTGTCCCTGTACCTCAAGGCGCACTTCGTCCTGACCGTCTCCAATGCCCGCCATGCCCGTCATTCTGTCTCCGGCCTCCAAACTTTCCAGGAGCGGAAACAGGGCTATCCCTGCCTGATTGGCATACAAAAATTGATCATCCGCGCTGCAGATAATAAAGGCATCGCTCATTTCCTCCAGCACCTGTTCGCGCGCCACGGGGATAACCAAGAGAAGGTTGTGAAAAATCACGCTGTAAAGCAAGATTACCATGGTGGCTGAGGTGATCATGGGCGTGAAGTCGTAGCGCAGCGCGCTTTTTGACAGGATGTAGGGAATGGTCGAGGCCACGGGCAGAAGCAGAGCAATCAGGAAGAGGATATCTTGCTGCCGACGATGTTTTTTACCCTTGAGCAAATCTTTTAGAATGAGGTAGATGCACAGCAGCGTGATGAAATAAGTATAGCCAAAACCAATATGATTGAGGATTCCCGGATAAACCCGGCAATTGGAAATCCATCCGTTTGAAATATACTCAATGTCCCGATAGTAAAGCTGAACGAGAGGATAAAGCTGCACCGAAAGCAGGCTGACAAAGGGAATGAAAAAAAGCAGGATATGGTGGCTTATTCTCAGCCTTTTTTTCTGGTAAACATCCCGCAGGAATAAATAAGTCAGCGGTAGAATAGCAGGCAATCCGATATAGGACACCCTGACACCAAAAAAAGCAGCTTCTACATGAGTGGATGTTATTTCAAGCAGATACCCAAAGCTGTACATGAAACAAGCCCCAAATAAAAATATCAGGTAGACTGACCTGTCCTGTGAGCGTTTGAGGATCACCCTGACCATCAGGGCAAAGGATAAAATGACCGCTATCAAAGTAAACAGAATAAAAATATTCACGCAGACTCAAACCCTCTTATTTCCATAAAATCACATCCTGCATCCTCATACCATCCCAACATGTATAAACATTGCAATATAAAGATTATATCAGAAACACCGCATAGAACAAGGCTTGAATATAAATATAGGTATACAAAACAACCTTCGCAATACACACTGAGAAAAAAGGATGTTTGACGGGACTAACCCGTCAAAGCAAAAGGAACCTCATTTCTGAGGTTCCTTGCTTATACTTCCTTCTTTCAATATAAGGGAATGTTGGGAGATTCTTTTATTCTGCGAGTTTTTGATGAACTACTTCTGCAATCTGCTTGCCCCAGGCAAGACAGTTGCCGTGGCCCATGCCGCCAATTGAGTTGAGACCGCCCACATTGGCCATGCCAACGATTTCGCCTGCGATATAAACACCCTGGATGACGGTGCCGTCTGTACGGACAACTTCACAATCCTTGGTCATCATGGGGCCGCCGCTGGTAATCATCACATAGGGTATCGTCTCAACAGCATAGAAGGGGCCATTTTCCATCGCCACAAGCTGCTTGGTGCGGCCAAAGGCATCCTTGCCTGAAGCTGCGCCATCATTGTAAGTTGTGATGGTGTCAACAAAAGCATCAACCGGAAGACCAGCCTTTTGCGCCAGCTCCTCAACAGAATCTGCTTTGAAAGCATGGCCCTTCTCTATGAGCATCTCAGAAAAAGCATCAAATTCAGCCGGTTCGCGTCCGCTGGATCCTGCTGTGAACACATTGGCATCCGCTATGAGCATCTCAGGAGAGAATACGGTATACACAATGTTTTGCTCAGCTTCGCTCCAGGAATCACTTTTCACTTTGGAGTCTGCACCTGTTTCATCAGCCATGCGATGGCCATTGACATCTATCCACAGAGCGCCATTGGTCACATTGAATCTGCCCATTTCAAAGAAACTGTCTGACATCCGGATGCCGCCTGCATAGGCTGTGCAAAAATCCATGTTGGTGAAGGCTGCGCCCAAATCATCAAGCCAAACATATCCATCTCCTGTAACAAAGCTTGGTGAGGTGGTCAGGATGTTGTCAAAGTTATATTTCATCAGCAATTCTTCAGAACCGCCGTACCCGCCTGTGCAAATGGCTGTGGCTGCGGCATAAAAATCGGTCTGTGTGCCATCTGCCATCATCACGCTGGCGCCTACCACAATGCCCTCATCGTCTGTTAAAAGGTTGGTTACTTTGCTGTTAAGGGCCAAATAAGCGTTTTTCCCGAGATATTCTTCTAACTCTTCGTTCAGGGTTTTTATAAAGGCAGATGCTCCGCCTTTGCCCGAATAATTTCGGTCCACATTCAGAGGCTGGTATACGCCCGGATAGGGGACGCGGTCACCAAAATCACAGCCCATGTCATCGAGCCAATCGACTGACGCCCCGGAGATATAGGTAAACTCACGGGCTATCTCCTCGTTGAAGGTGCCAGCACCGCCCAGACGAACAAAATCCGCAAAGGCAAGTTCGGGTGAATCCTCAATGCCGGCTTCTTTTTGCATCCTGGTGTTGTTACCAAGCAGGGTACCGCCTGCCACCATGGCAGAACCACCCACAGAGCCAGTTTGCTCAAACAAGATGACATTCAGTCCCAGCTCTGCCGCGCGCACTGCCGCGGTCATGCCGGCCATGCCTGCGCCAATCACAATCATGTCAGCCTGTTCAAAAGGAATCTCCGCTGTTTCCTCATCGCCTTCAAGCGCATTTTGGACAGCCTTCATGATGCCATCAGAGGTGTAGGTTGCGCCTGTTATCGCATCTACATGAAAACTCTGTGCGTCAATGATGGCGGCGGGAATCGCTTCAACTGCCGGATCGGACAAACCCGGAGTTTCTGAGTGGTCAAGCACGGTGACGTCTGCAATTTTACCATTTGATACTGTAACTGATACCTTAATCGGACCCATTAATCCGGCGCCTGCGCCTTCATAAGTGCCATCCGCGTACTGCGCATCAGCAAATGCGCTCAAGGACATCAGCATGACCAGGGACAGGATAAGTGATAGGATTCTTTTCAAAGTTCATTCTCCTTCTTTTGTTTCGAAATTTACCTACTTTAGTATAGCTGATATCCATGCCCTTGTCAATTGTTTAACATGTTTGAGTAGTTTAGTTAATAATATACCAAGCAATATGAATCAACGAATCCTCTCCGGCACCCCTGAATATCGATGCGATCAGAACACCCTTCGGTCATTGAAGACTTTATTCAACCCATACAAAAACTGTCATTTAAAGGGCTTGAATCACATGATTCAAGCCCTTTAACACTATTTGAATGATTGAGAGCAGTATGGGGCCACAAGACAGCCATCAGCCCGATTTATAAGAAAAACAGCTTTGGATTACTCGCCTAACAGCGCGTTTTCAACAGCTTCCATGATGCCTTCTGAGGTGTAGGTCGCGCCCGACACCGCATCAACGTCCGCACTCTGCTCTTCAATGATGGCAGCAGGAATTCCCTCAATGGCCGGATCCGAAATACCTGCCGTCTCCGCATGCTCAAGCAAGCTGATGTCGGTTATCATGCCATCGGATACGGTGACGGAAACCAGGATGGGACCGCCAAAACCCGTGCCTTCGCCTTCATAGGTACCATCTTCAAACACCACGGTTTGAGGAAGGGCATTTTCAACCGCTTCTATAAGACCTTCGGAGGTATAGGTCGCACCGGCCACCACATCCACATCCGTGCTTTGAACTTCTATCATGGCCGCCGGAATCTGCTCGATGGCAGGGTCTGAAATACCGGGTGTTTCGGAATGCTCAAGCACCAGAATTTCGGTCACCAGCCCATCCAAAAATGTAACAGACACCCTGATGGGTCCGCCAAAGCCGGTGCCTTCGCCTTCATAGGTGCCATCCGCAAACTGTTCATCGTCAATCAGGGCATTTAAAACAGCTTCCATGATACCATCCGAAGTGTAGGTGGCCCCAGCCACTACATCCACATCAACGCTTTGCGCTTCTATGATGTCAGCGGGTATTTGTTCAACGGCGGCATCTGAGATGCCCGATGTCTCGGAATGTTCAAGCAGCTCGATGTCCGTTATTTTGCCATCCAAAACAGTGACAGAAACCAAAATTGCGCCGCCAAAGCCTTCGCCCTCCCCTTGGTAGGTGCCATCCGGATACTGCGCCTGCGCAAAAGCGCTCAGAGACAAAAGCATCATCATGGCCAGCAAAACAGATAGAATTTTTTTCATCATAATCTCTCCTTTAACGATTTTATTCATGTCTTTATTATAATGTTAATTGCCAAAAATGTCAAAAAAATATCATGCGATTTTGAGTGAGTCATTGACTGCCCGATGCCCTGGTACATCATATGCAAAAACGATAATCCGTTGTGCATGTTGATTGATGCACTGTCCTTGAGGTACATTGATAAGGGCTGGCCAAATATTTGTTTTGTCGGGGAAAGGTAGAACATGGATGATATGAAAAGCGGGTCTCTATTTAATAAAATTGCACCGATTTATAATCTTTTTTATCCGATGCAAAAACGCAACTTCCGCAGAATCATCAAAAACGCCCAACAGGAACTGGATTTGTCCGCTTTTACCTCCATTCTTGACGTTGGCTGCGGCACAGGCGCGCTTTGCTCCGTGCTTCACGAACAGGGGCTGCAGGTCACGGGTCTTGATCCCGCAGGCAGGATGCTGCAGTTTGCAAAACAGCGTCCGGAAAACAAGGGCATCAGCTTTCTCCAGGGGAATGCCCTGGAGCGCCTGCCTTTTGAAGACAAATCCTTTGATGTATGCATCGCGTCCTATGTAGCGCACGGGATGCCCCATGAGGACAGGCGGCGCATGTATTCCCAGATGGGCAGGGTCGCAAAAAAGCTGGTGATTATTTATGATTACAACGCCAGCCGCTCGCTGCTGACCACAGCCATTGAATGGCTGGAACGGGGCGACTACTTCCGTTTTATTAAAGAGGCGAAAAAAGAAATGGAAAACTGCATGACGGACATGAAAGCCTGTTTTTCCGGTGTGAGAGTGATTGATGTGGATACCCGGGCAGCCTGGTATATCTGCACGCCATCGAGATAATCTTCTTACACATCCAGATTCAAAGGATTTTATTTATAGCGGATGACCCATAAAACAACCGCGATAAATCTCATTGTGCAGATTAAGACTGCGACAGTCCAGGAGGTTTTTAATGAATCATATTGACAGAAGAACAGACGAAATTTATCCGAACTTCTATGGCGGATTGAATAGAAAACTCCTTCAGGAGGCGATCGAAAAAGATCAGGCAGCTTTCCGCTTTCGTGAGCAGATGCGGGCACAGAAATTGCATGAACAGCATAAGGTGCTGGAATACGATGATTATGCCAAGCTAAAGCTGACCCTGGCCCAGGAAGGGCTGGATGATATTACCGCCATCAACAAACTTTGGGAAAAGCGCCTGACAGAGCTAAAATCACAGAGCGAGAAAAAGCATGTCAGGTTCGTGATCACCTCATTGATTTTGCTTGTCCCTCTCATCTTCCTGTCAATTCTCCTGGGCATCCCGGAAGTCGCGGTGGTGAGCTTTATTCTGCTGATGGTAATTCTGCCCCGCAGCACGCCGATCATCGATACCAAAGATCTGCTCTTATGGAACCTTTTTAAAGATAAGTGACCATCATGACACTTGGCACAGACACCGCAGACATCATGATATTAAATAGATTGATAAACTCCCCAGC
>JAAZEI010000322.1 GCA_012512355.1 Clostridiales bacterium
AATTTGCACAGCATCCGGAAAATGCGCGGCGATGGCCTGCTGTAAGAAAGGGTAATGCGTGCAGCCCAGCACAATCACATCGATGGGCGTGTTAACGTAGGGCAAGAACAAGCTAAACAGAAAATCATTCAGCTTGTCACCCGTGAGCTCGCCCCTCTCGACAAAATCCATCAGCCCGCGTGCGGGCAGCACAATCACCTGGTCGCCGTGCTGCTGATAAAGCGCCATAAACTTCTGCGTTTTAAAGGTGGCGGGTGTCGCCAGCACCAGGATTTTGCCATCTTTTCGAAGCACTTGCGCGGCTTCAAGGGCCGGCTGAATACCAAGGACAGGTATGGGCAGGCTGCTTCTGAGGCGATCCAGCGCTACGCCTGTGGCTGTGTTGCAGGCAAGCACCAGTGCCTTGATGCCCAGCAGTAGCAGCCGGTCAGCTGCCTGTATTGTGAAGGCCAGGATCTCCTGGGGCTCCCGGATGCCGTAGGGCGCATTGGCCGAATCGCCGTAATACAGATAATTTTCCTGCGGCAGGGCGCAGCGAACCTGCTGCAGAACACTCAGCCCTCCCATACCGCTGTCAAAAAAACCAATAGGTGAAATAGCTGGCATACCCGACCCCTCCCCGACTTTGATGGCGCCGTTTATTTTTATTTAGGTAAACAGACAAGATGTAGTATATGTTCATTATAACAACCACAACACAAGCTGTCAAAGAACAATTTCCCTTGTCAAATAATGCTCATTTCACCATAAGGATGTATAAATCTATGTCCAGTTTGTCCATTCTATATATAGGTTTTATCGTGTATATTAAACATACAACATGAATCACCTTCCATGTTTGAATGGCCTTGCGGCCAAGATGTGGAAGTTAAAGGGAGGATTACGATGCAAAAGGTATATATTATTTCGGGCCGGCGCACAGCCGTGGGCTCTTTTCTGGGTGCATTGTCTGAAACAAGCGCAGGGGATATGGGGGCTGAAGTTGTCAAGGCAGTATTAAGTGACGCGAAGGTTTCACCTGATCAGGTGGATGAACTCATTGCCGGCAACATTCTTTCCGCCGGCCTGGGCCAGGGCATCGGCCGCCAGATCTCTATCAAAGCAGGCATCCCGGTGGAAGTCCCGGGTTATACTGTCAACATGCTCTGCGGCTCCGGCATGAAGGCTGTAATGAACGCCATGCAGTCCATCCAGCTGGGCGATGCGGATATCATTGTCGCGGGCGGTGTTGAGAACATGTCACGCGCGCCGTTTCTTATTCCCCGCGAAACACGAAAAGGCATCAAGATGGGCTCTTTTGAAGTAGAAGACCACCTGATCAAAGATGCGCTGACGGATTCCTTTGAAAACATCCACATGGGCATCACAGCAGAAAATATCGCGGCCAAGCATGGCATCACCCGCGAGCAGCAGGATGCTTTTGCCCTGGCCTCTCAGCGCAAAGCAGTTGAATCCGTCGACAAGGGGTACTTCGATGAAGAGATTGTGCCCCTGACGGTCAAAATCGGCCGGGAAGAAGTGCTATTCAGCCGCGATGAATACCCCAACCGCAAAACAGACGAAGCGAAGATGGCCAGGCTGCGTCCCGCCTTCAAAAAAGACGGCTCCGTAACAGCAGGATCATCCTCCGGCATCAACGACGGCGCCAGCTTTGTGCTGCTGGCAGGTGAAAAAGCTGTGAAAGAGCTCGGTCTGACTCCCATGGCAGAGCTGATCTCCTTTGGTCAGGCCGGTGTTGACCCCAGCGTGATGGGCCTGGGCCCCGTGCCCGCCATCAAAAAAGCACTTGATAAAGCCGGCCTCAAGCTCAGCGATATGGAGCTCATTGAGCTTAACGAAGCTTTTGCTGCCCAGTCACTGGGCGTACTGGCCGAACTGAGCGTGGAACACGGCATAAGCATCGAAGAAATCGCTGAACATACCAACGTGTATGGCGGCGCCATTGCCCTGGGCCATCCCGTGGGCGCATCCGGTGGCCGCATCATCGTCACCCTGCTTCATGCCCTCAAACGCAAAGGCTTCAAAACCGGCCTTGCCTCTTTGTGCATTGGCGGCGGCATGGGTACCGCAGTCATTGTAAAACTTGTTTAATCTATTCATTGCGACTATTATAAATAAAGCGAGGTTAATATTATGAGACTAGAAGGTAAAGTTGCCATCATCACAGGTGCTGCCAAAGGCCTGGGCGGTGAAATGGCCCAGCTGTTTGCCAAGGAAGGCGCCAAGGTTGTCGCCGCAGATATGTTCCCTTTAACATATGAAGCTGAAAACGTAGAATATGCAGAGCTTAACGTGACCGATTCGGCCGCCTGCGAAGCCCTGTTTAACCATGTCAAAGACACATACGGCCGCATCGATATCCTGATTAACAATGCCGGCATTACCAAAGATGCCTTCACCCGCAAGATGACCGAAGAACAGTGGGATGCTGTCATCAATGTGAACCTCAAAGGCGTCTTCAACCTTACC
>JAAZEI010000323.1 GCA_012512355.1 Clostridiales bacterium
ACGTTATTTTCATTTGGGGCTTCATGAAAAACTCAAAGAGCTCATGCAAAATGATACGGATATTAAAATGCAGCGAGAGTATGCAGAACTTCTTCATATTTACTGCCAAAGCGGTCTGCTTGAGGGCCCGCTGCTGAGGCGCCAGCGTATGAACCTCAAAAAAGCCTTGGGAAAATGTCTGATGCAGAGGGAAGAACAGCAAGTGCTCAGCATGATGGTCCAAAACAGTCTGGCATTACACGATATTGATGAGGCAAGAGATGCAGCAAAAAGGCTTTTAACCAATTGGCCGCTGGAGGAGAATAGTTGGCTGGAGGGAATGCGGGTTTGTGTTGAAACCTGCGACCAAAGCTGTATGATCAGTCTTCTTGAAAACATGCACAATACACCTGTAGATTTTACCGGCAAGGGACGCAAACAGCTGCTTTTCTGGGGAGAGAAAATAATATGAAGAATAAATTCTTTTTAGCACATCTTATGATACCTGTCCTCATTATGGCAGTATTGGCAGGCGCGATTATGCTTGAAAAACAAGGAGCTGCCGGTGAGGCTTATGAACCGAGGCTTGAAATCCTTGAAAAGATGACCGGGGAAGTGACTCAACCTCTCACCTCAACGCCTGGCGTTGTCATCTTATACCATGGGACAGATACATTTGAATCTACATCAAAACAAGCTGTGGCTGACACGCTTGACGCGATGCGCATTGCTTTTCGAGCCGTTGACCTTTCGCAGGAAAAATTACCTTCCCTGACTGACATCAGCATGCTCTTATTTTCCTGCCGTTCTTTTGCGCCTTTTGAAAATAACCTGGAAGAGCTTATCACATGGATAGATCAAGGTGGAAAATTTGGCATCATGATGGCTCCTGCTGTTGATTCGTCATTCCTGGTGCTTTACAGAAAGCTCGGCATTTTGGATTTTGGATATGAATTGAAGCTGTTTTATTCCCTTGAGTATACAACCGGGCTTTTGCCTTTATGGGGCGACAGGGTGTTTGATAATGATTTGGATGACTATTCATTGATTGTACGTCTCGAACCTGATTGCATCGTACATATGCAAACCGCGGACAGCCTGAAAATCCCGCTGTTATGGGAGCGCAGGATTAATAAAGGTCGAATCGCTGTTCTGAACAATTCACTGCTGCTGGGCAAAAATAGCAGAGGATTTGCTGTAGCTGTGCTTTTTGCGCTGGAGGATACCATGATTTATCCCATCATCAATGCGGGCATGGTGTATTTGGACGATTTTCCTGCGCCGCAGCCTGAGGGATATGACCAGAACTTGCTTGACCAGTACGGTTACAGTGTAGAGGATATGTATAAGAAAACCTGGTGGCCTGATATGAAATATCTCGCCAAAACTCATGGCTTGCGATATACGGGGGGCCTCATCGAAACTTATAACGATGATGTAATTCCCCCATTTACACCGGGAAACATTGATAGAACGCAAATCACATTCTATGGTGGTGAGATTTTGCGTTCCGGAGGTGAAGTTGGCCTGCACGGGTTTAATCATATGCCCCTGAGCCCGCCGGGATTCCCATATGCTGCTGACGAACCATACCTCACTTGGCCATCTGCAGATTATATGCAGGCCAGTATTGCGGAACTCAACAGATATGGCAAAGAGCTGATGCCCGATATCAGGCTGACGACTTATGTGCCGCCATCGAACTATTTAAGTGATATAGGCCGTGCCGCGCTGCTGAAGGCAGCTCCCGAGCTTCGTGTGATTTCGGCTGTGTATATGATGCT
>JAAZEI010000324.1 GCA_012512355.1 Clostridiales bacterium
GCGAAGAGGTGTTGGATTTCCCCTCCAGCCCCACACTCGCCAAGGCAAAGCCTATCTACGTCACCTTGCCCGGCTGGAAAACCGATGTGCGCGGCATCACCCAATATGAGGTGCTGCCCGAAAACTGCAAAGCCTACCTCGCATTTATTGAGAAAGAAATAGAAACGCCCATCACCATCATCTCAAACGGACCGCACCGGGATGAGATTATTTATCGCTGAACCTGTCAGTTCACCATGCCGCCCTGCAAGTCAGTATTGCAAGGCGGCATTTTTGAAGTATCATACTATTGGCGCGAGTTCTCTACCCCATGTTTTCAATAGGTTTTATGGGTTTTTCATCCCTTGTGAGGAGTTTTTTGTAGGTCCCGTCAATCAATGCCGCGCCCATTGGGGCAGTGATGATAATAGAGAGAACTGCCGCTGTCAAAACAATATTCCCGCAGGAGAGGCCCATCGCAAGGGGTATGCCACCAATGGCTGCCTGGACGGTGGCTTTTGGTATATAAGCAAACGCGGTAAAAACTCTTTCTTTGCGAATTAGTCTCGTCCTGATAAGGCAGATAAACACGCCCAGCATCCGCAGCAGCAATACCGCTAAAATGAGTATCATAACGGAGGCTCCCGCATCCAAAGCATAGCCGATATCAACAGTTGCGCCTACAAGGACAAACAAAAAGACCTCCGCTGCAACCCACAATTTAGAAAACTTACCTGAAAGGCGTCTGGAAACCTCATATTTATTTTTGGCAATCGATGCCCCGAGTGCCATCACAGCCAGCAGCCCTGAAAATCCAATGATATCCGATATCGCATATTCTAAAGTAACAAATAAGAAGGAGACCGAAAGAATAATAATGACTTTGCCCGTATCCCTAATGTGAAACCTGGTAAACAGCCAGGATAAGATAAGCCCCGCTGTCACTCCGCCCGACAACCCCAGGATAATGGCGGCAGGGATATTCAGAAAATGAGCTGGGGTGATGGTTCCGCCTTGAGCCAATCCGGTAAAAGCAGCAAAAAGGACGATGACGAACACATCATCTACTGAAGCCCCGGCCATAATCATTTGAGGAATGCTTTTGTTTCGCCCATATCCGCTTTCCATCAGCTTCAGCATTCGCGGTACAATAATGGCCGGTGAAACTGCCGCTACGACCGACCCCATGATGGCCGCTTCCAGCAAACTAATGTTTAAAAGTTTAGGCGCCAGTAAAAGCATACCGATGATTTCAAAACAGGCCGGTACAAAACACATGAGGATCGCAGGCCGCCCGACCCTTTTTAAATCCTTGATATCAAGGTTAAGACCTGCCCGGGTCAATATGATAATCAAAGCGATTTGTCTTAAATCTGCCGAAATATCCAGAATGGCAGGATCGAGCAGATTCAGCGCATAAGGCCCCAAAATTATACCGGTTAACAGCATCCCCAATAAAGTCGGCAGTTTAAATCTCTCAAAAACTTTCCCAAGCGCCATCCCGATTAAGAATATCAGTGCCAAAGATAATAGCATACAAATGATCTCCCCTCTTTATGCAGGCAATAAAAAAGCTAATGAGCCTGCGGCATTTCCCGCAGAAGTCATCAGCTTTAAAAAGCGGTTTAGGCATTCGCCTTGGGAGAACTTCATTCCCGTTAGAAATCATAAGCCACTGCTCTGTGTTTGTCAATTCATGGCAGACATAAACAGGACAAACAATCGTTTCATCTGTTTATGTACAGATTTTTTTATCAAGTTTTGAATCAAACCCCTATCTGTGTGAATGTATCATGGCAGGCAATTCCCATTTAGAGACTGCCTGCTTTGAAACTGCAAGCACTCCTGCCAGCCGCAGGGAGGAGCCATGCGGTGTTTAACAATTTATTCTGATTTGATTGGCCAGTGAAGTTTTCCTTACAGTACCTGCGCCTTCATATCCGCCATCAGCTTCACATTCAGCGCTTTGGCGTCTTCCATGCTCTCGCGCGATGCTGTGTTGACATAGAGCTTGATTTTGGGCTCGGTGCCGCTGGGCCGCACGGCGCACCAATGGCCGTCTTCAAGTTCAAAGTACAGGGCGTCGGAGGTGGGGTAGTCAAGCTTCAGCTTCTTTCCGCCGGCGATGCGCAGGCCTGTCAGATAATCCCGCAGGCCAAGCACCTGAAAGCCTCCGATTTCAAGGGGTGGGTTGGCGCGAAGCTCCTCCATGATGCGCTTCATATCCTCCAGACCATCTTTCCCCGGCAGGGTGATGGCCAAAACATCTTCCAGATAATAGCCATATTTCTCATAAAGCTCCTGCATCTTCTCGTAGAGGGTTTTCCCCTGGGCCATGCAGGCGCAGGCAGCTTCCGCGATGAGCAGGGAGGCGTTCACGGCGTCCTTGTCACGCACCTGGGTGCCCGACAGGTAGCCAAAGCTCTCTTCAAAGCCAAACAGGAATTGGTAGTCCCCGCTGCGCTCAAACCCTTCGATGAGCTCCCCAATATACTTAAAGCCCGTCATGGTTTCAAATAGGGTGACGCCATAATCATCGCAAATAACCTGCGCCATCTGGGTGGTGACAAAGCTCTTGACCACAGCGCCGTTTTGGGGCAGGCTGCCGCCCTGCCTCTTGCCCTGGAGGATATGATGCAGCAGCAGACAGCCGATCTGGTTGCCCGTCAGTGTGCGAAAAACCCCCTCATTGTCTTTTACGCTGGCCCCCAGCCTGTCACAGTCGGGGTCGGTGGCGAACACCACACTGGCGCCAACTTCGCGTGCCAGGGCAACGCCCAGGCGAAAGGCATCGGGGTCTTCGGGGTTGGGCGCTTTCACGGTGGGGAAGTCGGGGTCCGGCTTCTCCTGCTCGGGTACGACCGTCACATTGACGATGCCCGCTTCCTTGAGGGCACGGCGCACAGGCACATTGCCGCTGCCATGCAGGGGGGTGTAAACA
>JAAZEI010000325.1 GCA_012512355.1 Clostridiales bacterium
GAATTTACGAGCAACAGTCCCAACACCAAGGATTGGATTAGGAATCATCCCTTTTAAAACAATGCATGCCGCGAATGCATTGATATGTTTAAAGAGTGCTGGTCCTCCTACCGAAGATCGGAAAGTTTTGAAAAAATGGCGGTTCAAGAGGGCGACCCGGTGACAGCTTTTATTGCTACTCTAAGACAATCGGGGCAATAAGCCCAATGATCGCAATAGCTGGATAGATAGGAAAGGGCCGCCTACGTGATATGCAGCCCTTTAAGTTGGTTTTTGTCCAACTTTGGGGGTGCATATTACTGTGTCCGTTCCTATTTTAATTTGTTATAGCTGGTTAATAGGTTTCCTGAAGCTCGATGTTTTTGTAGCGTTTGAGGCCTGTTCCGGCAGGAATCAACTTGCCGATAATAACATTTTCTTTCAGTCCTTCAAGCGGGTCAATCTTGCCCTTGATGGCGGCTTCTGTCAGCACACGGGTAGTCTCCTGGAAGGAGGCCGCGGAGAGGAAGCTCTCAGTCGCAAGCGAAGCTTTTGTAATGCCCAGCAGAACGCGCTTGGCAACGGCCGGTCTGCCGCCTGCTGCAATGGTGGCGTCATTCGCCTGTTCAAACCTGAAAATATCAATTAATGATCCGGGCAGAAGGTCAGTATCAGCCGAATCCTCGACGCGAACTTTGCGCAGCATCTGGCGAATGATGATCTCAATGTGTTTGTCAGCAATACCAACACCCTGGGAGTGGTAGACGCTTAAGACTTCACGAAGGAGATACTCATAAACGGCTTTGATGCCAAGGATACGAAGAAGATGATGCGGGTTGATGGATCCGTCGATCATCTCATCGCCGGCGATAACATGATCACCTTCATTCACCTTCAGCCGTGCGCCGTAGTGAATAAGATAGGCTTTTTTCTCGTTGGGATCATCATCTGAGGTAATGATAAGTTCCCTGCGTTTTTTGTTGGTGCCCATAGAGACGACACCGTTAATTTCTGCCAGTGTGGCTTCAACTTTTGGCTTTCTCGCCTCAAAGAGTTCCTCAACACGGGGGAGACCCTGTGTAATATCAATTACGTTGGCGACGCCGCCGGAGTGGAAGTTACGCATTGTCAGCTGTGTTCCGGGTTCACCGATAGATTGGGCTGCGATGATGCCAACGGCTTCACCGATGTCCACATCCCCGCCATGCGCCAGGTTGCTGCCGTAGCAGCGGGCACATACGCCTGTCTGACAGCGGCAGGTCAGCACGCTGCGCACTTGCATTTTGGTAACGCCGGCCATAGAAATCTTCTTAGCCAGGGCGATATCAATGGAATCATTGATGTGGCAGAGAATCTCACCTGTGATGGGATGAATGACATCTTCTGCGGAAACACGGTTGGTGATGCGATCTTCAAGCGGTTCGATCTCTGAAATAGGCTCGACGGAAATACCGCGAACTTTTTCGCCTCGGCTCTCAAAGCAGTCAGTTTCACGCACAATGACTTCTTGAGAAACATCAACCAATCGACGGGTGAGGTAGCCTGAGTCAGCCGTACGAAGTGCTGTATCTGCCAGCGATTTGCGGCTGCCGTGCGAGGACATAAAGAATTCCAAGACATTGAGGCCTTCACGGAAGTTGGCGCGGATGGGGAGCTCGATGGTTTTTCCTGAAGGCGAGGCCATGAGACCGCGCATACCGGCCAGCTGGGCGACTTGCCCAACGGAGCCGCGAGCGCCGGAGTTGGTCATCATGTAGATGGGGTTTTTGGTGCTCAGCACACCCATGACACGGCCTTTGAGTCGGTTGGTGGTTTCTGTCCATATTTCGATGACAGCCTTGTAGCGTTCATCTTCATTGAGCAGACCGCGGCGATAGCGTGCTTCGATAATAGCAACTTTCTCGTCAGCTTCTTTCAGCCATTCCTGCTTTTCAGGGGGGACGATAATATCCGCCACAGATACCGTGATGGCACCCTTGGTGGCGTAGGCATAGCCAACCCGCTTGATTTCATCAAGAACTTTGGCGGTAATGCTGGCACCGTGGACACGGAAGCAGCTGTCAACAATTTTGCCCAAATCCTTTTTGATGACCTCATGGTCAATCTCAAGGAGGAACATGTCATCAAGGCTTTCGCGTGGCTGGAAGCCCAGATCCTGGGGAATGATATCGTTGAATGTCATCTGACCCAGGGTGCAGTCGATCAGCCGGCGCTCTGTCACGCCCTCAAAGGTTCGCGCTATGCGCACTTTGATGGGGCTTTGCAAACTAATCTGTCCTTCAAAATACGCTTTGTCAGCCTCATCTTTTGAAGAGAAGATACGGCCGTTTCCTTTGGCTTCTTCGTCTGTGTAGGTGAGATAGTGACAGCCGATAACCATATCCTGTGCAGGGGAAATAACGGGTTTGCCATCCTGCGGCTTCATAATGTTGTTGGCAGCAAGCATCAGGAAACGAGCTTCTGCCTGCGCTTCAACAGATAGCGGAACATGGACGGCCATTTGGTCGCCGTCAAAGTCGGCATTGTATGCAGAACAAACAAGGGGATGCAGTTTAATGGCCTTGCCTTCAACCAGCACCGGTTCAAAAGCCTGAATGCCCAGCCTGTGGAGGGTAGGAGCGCGGTTTAGCAAGACCGGGTGGTCTCTGATGACGTTTTCAAGGATGTCCCAAACCTCGGGCCTAACTTTTTCCACAGCCCGCTTGGCAGATTTAACGTTGTTGGAGATGCCTAGTTTCACCAAGCGTTCCATCACGAAGGGTTTGAACAGTTCAAGCGCCATTTCTTTGGGCAGACCGCATTGATGCAATTTGAGTTCAGGGCCTACAACAATAACGGAACGTCCGGAGTAGTCAACGCGTTTGCCCAGAAGGTTTTGACGGAAACGGCCCTGCTTGCCTCGCAGAAGGTCAGAGAGGCTCTTGAGGGGTCTGTTGCCGGGGCCTGTAACGGCGCGGCCGCGCCGGCCATTGTCAATGAGGGCATCGACTGCTTCTTGCAGCATGCGCTTTTCATTGCGGACGATGATGTCAGGAGTTCCCATATCCAGCATGCGCTTCAAACGGTTGTTGCGGTTGAGCACGCGGCGATAAAGGTCATTGAGGTCACTGGTAGCAAAGCGGCCGCCATCCACCTGCACCATGGGACGCAGATCCGGGGGAATGACGGGCAGTACATCCAGTATCATCCATTCGGGTTTGTTATTGCTTGTGCGGAAGGCTTCAATGACTTCCAGGCGCTTGATGGCATGGGAGCGTTTCTGGCCTTCCGTATCCTTGTCTTTCTCTTTTTCGACCAGGATAGCAATTTCTTCCTTCAGGTCTTGGCTGATTTTATCCAAATCAAGGTCACGAAGGAGGGTCTTGATGGCTTCAGCGCCGATATCCGCTGCAAAACTGCCGCGTTCATAGTCTTCTTTTTGCATGATCTGGCGGTAAGCCGCATCGGAGATGAGGGCATATTTTTCTACTTTTGTATAATCTGTGTTACCGGGATCCGTTACGATGTAGGATGCGAAGTAGAGCACCTTTTCAAGGTTGCGCGGCGAGACATCAAGCAGCAGACCCATACGGCTGGGAATGCCTTTGAAGTACCAGATATGGCTCACAGGGGCGGCCAGCTGGATGTGCCCCATGCGCTCACGGCGAACCTTGGAGCGGGTAACCTGTACA
Organism: Clostridiales bacterium; assembly: GCA_012512355.1. Lineage (GTDB taxonomy): Bacteria > Bacillota > Clostridia > Christensenellales > Aristaeellaceae > UBA1038. The sequence goes on from JAAZEI010000325.1 coordinate 3,651, forward strand.
CCGCACTTATCACAAATTTTTTCTTTGTCGCGGTATTTTATGCGTTTATATTTTCCGCAGCTGCATTCCCAGTCCTTGACAGGCCCAAAGATTTTCTCGCAGAAAAGGCCGTTTCGTTCCGGTTTTAAGGTGCGGTAGTTGATGGTTTCGGGTTTAGTCACTTCACCGAAAGACCAATTAAGGATTTCTTCCGGGGAGGCCATGCCGACTTGGATGGATTCCAAATTGGTTAGTTCAAACATATATTTCCTCCTGCTCGGCTTTACTCAATGTCGATATCTTCATCGTCAAGGTCTAAACTCAAGTCGTCATCTTCTTCATCGTCATCCTGAGTGCTTGTAGTGCTGACTTCATCGGCCAGGGAAAGCTCTTCATCGCCAAGGCTCAGGTCATCAAGATCGATGTCTTCGATATCCTCGCGCACAGTCACAATCTCGCCCGTTGCTTCATCAATGTGTGATGTGATGGCGACAACTTCTTCTTCTTCGACCTCACGGATGACAATTTCCTGCGCGTTTTCGCCCCAGACTTTGATATCAAGGCTGAGCGCCTGCAATTCTTTGATGAGGACTTTGAAGCTTTCAGGGATGCCGGGTGTGGGGATGGACTTGCCTTTGACAATAGCTTCGTAGGCTTTAACACGACCCACCACATCGTCTGATTTAACAGTGAGGATCTCCTGCAAGGTATTGGCAGCGCCGTAAGCTTCAAGCGCCCATACTTCCATTTCACCAAAACGCTGTCCGCCAAATTGAGCTTTTCCGCCCAGAGGCTGCTGCGTTACAAGTGAGTAGGGACCCGTTGAGCGGGCATGCATCTTGTCATCGACCAGATGGTGCAGCTTCAAGAAGTACATATAACCTACAGTGACCCGGTTTTCAAATGCTTCTCCGGTGCGGCCATCATAAAGCAGGGTCTTGCCGTCTCCGTTATAGCCGGCCTGGATAAGACAGTTTTCGATATCTTTTTCGGAAGCCCCGTCAAAAACCGGTGTAGCAACATGCCATCCCAGGGCCTTGGCGGCTCTGCCAAGGTGAACTTCAAGAACCTGTCCGATGTTCATGCGGGAAGGCACGCCCAAGGGGTTGAGAACGATATCAAGGGGCGTGCCGTCTGGCATATAAGGCATATCTTCATCGGGCAATATGCGCGATACAACGCCTTTGTTTCCGTGACGGCCGGCCATTTTATCGCCAACAGAAATTTTGCGTTTCTGAGCAATATACACTCGTACCATCTGATTGACGCCGGGTGATAATTCATCTTTGTTGTCTCTGGTGAATACCTTGACATCAACAACGATGCCGCCTTCACCATGAGGAACCTTGAGGGAAGTATCACGAACTTCGCGTGCTTTTTCTCCAAAGATGGCTCGCAGAAGGCGCTCTTCTGCCGTCAGTTCAGTTTCACCTTTGGGGGTTACTTTGCCAACGAGGATATCACCTGCGCGAACTTCGGCACCAATGCGGATAACACCCAATTCGTCGAGATCTTTGAGTGCTTCTTCACCGACGTTGGGGATATCACGGGTGATTTCCTCAGGTCCGAGTTTGGTTTCACGCGCTTCGGATTCATACTCTTCAATGTGGATGGAGGTATAACGGTCTTCCTTGACCAGACGCTCGCTGATGAGAATGGCATCTTCGTAATTATAACCCTCCCAGGTCATAAAGCCGATGAGCACATTAAGTCCCAGGGCGATTTCGCCTTTCTCGGTGCTGGGACCGTCTGCCAGGAGGTCGCCTATTTCAATGCGCTCACCGATATCTACACGGGGGCGCTGGTTGATGCAGGTTGACTGGTTGGAACGGGCAAATTTTGTCAGACGATAGCGGAATAATTCGCCCAAATCACTTTTAATGGTGATTTCATCGGCAGAAATATTCTCAACAAGGCCTGCATGTTTGCTCAGCAGCACAACGCCGGAGTCATGGGCTGCCTTAAACTCCATCCCTGTGCCAACAATGGGAGATTCGGGTCTGAGCAGAGGCACAGCCTGACGCTGCATGTTGGAACCCATCAGAGCACGGTTGGCATCGTCATTCTCGAGGAAGGGAATCATGGAGGTGGCGACAGAAACCAATTGCTTGGGAGAAATATCAACATAGTCAACCCGATTGCTGGGAACACTGATGATTTCCTCTCGCCAGCGGCAGGGAATACGATCGGCCACAAAGCTTCCATCGGGGTTAAGCGGTTCCATTGCCTGAGCAATGTAATAATTATCTTCTTCATCAGCTGTCATATAAGCGATTTCATCCGTGACGACGTGGGTTAGGGGATCAACCTTTCGGTAAGTAGCTTGAATGAAGCCATATACATTAATCCGCGCATAGGTAGCCAGTGAGCCGATCAAGCCGATGTTGGGGCCTTCTGGCGTCTCAATAGGGCATATGCGGCCGTAATGACTATAGTGAACGTCACGAACTTCCATGCCGGCGCGGTCACGGTTGAGGCCGCCGGGTCCAAGTGCTGACAGACGCCTTTTATGAGTCAGCTCAGCCAGAGGGTTGGGCTGATCCATAAATTGGCTAAGCTGCGAAGAACCAAAAAATTCTTTAATGGCTGCTGAAACCGGCCTGATGTTAATCAGGTCACCGGGCTTGACGTCATTGGCATCCTGGATGGCCATGCGCTCACGAACTACGCGCTCGAGGCGTGACATGCCGATGCGAATTTGATTTTGCAGCAGTTCACCCACGCTGCGAAGACGGCGGTTGCCTAGGTGATCAATATCGTCCACCTCGCCTACACCATGGGGCAAACCTAAAATGTAGCTGATGCTTGCAACGATATCATCGATAATGATGTGTTTGGGGACCAGCAGGGAGGCGTTCTCCCGGACCATCCGCTTAACATCTTCGGGCGCAACACCTTCAATGAGGCGCAGCAGGGTAGGCAAGTGAACCATTTCGACGATACCGACTTCTTTGGGATCAAAGGATAGGTAATCATCCGCATCGGCAAAGTTGTTGCCCACAACCTTGTGGACATGCTCTCCGGCGATAATGTTCACAGCATTGATTCCGGCATTTTGGATTGTCAGGGCCATGTCACGGCTGATAACTTCACCTGATTTGACAAGCACCTCTCCGGTACTTTCATCAATAATATCCTCAGCTGCAACCCTTTGGGAGATGCGTGAGGAGACGCCAAGTTTTTTATTATATTTGTAGCGGCCCACACGCATGAGGTCATAGCGTTTGGGGTCAAAGAAAAGACTGTGCAAAAGGGTGCGCGCGCCCTCTTCGGTTGGCGGTTCACCCGGCTTTTGCCGGCGATAAACTTCCAGCAGAGCATCAGTCTGTGATCTGATATTGGCATCACTGCGGCTGATGGTGGCCATAAGACGCTCATCTTCGCCCAAAAGATCAATCAGCTGAGCATCTGTGCCATAGCCAAGCGCCCGCAGAATAACTGTAATAGGCAGCTTGCGGGCACGGTCAATGCGCACCCACAGGCAATCATTTGAGTCGGTTTCGTATTCAATCCAGGCACCGCGATTTGGAATGACCTGGGTAGAGAATAGTTGTTTGCCGGCCTTATCAATTTCTTTGGTGTAGTACACACCGGGAGATCTTACCAGCTGGCTGACAATAACACGTTCTGCCCCGTTTATAATAAAAGTGCCGTGTTCAGTCATCAGCGGGAAATCACCCATGAAGACATCTGTTTCTTTGATTTCTCCCGTTTCTCTGTTCTTCAGACGGACAAAGACTTTCAGCGGCGCTGCATAGGTTAAATCCCGCTCTTTGCAGCGTTCCACCGAGTTTTTGGGAGTTTTGTCGAGAGAGTAGTCAACGAACTCAAGAATCAAGTTCTCGCTATAGTCCGTGATCGGAGAAACATCTGCCAGCACTTCTCTGAAATCTTCTTCCAGAAACTTCCGATAGGAGTTTTTTTGAACTTCTATCAGGTTGGGCATGTCTAAAACCTCGTCGATACGAGAAAAGCTCATGCGCTTTCTTAGCTTTCCCATTTGGACTTCGTGCATCATAAAAGCTATCACCCCTCCAATGCTGCCCGGCCGACAGGATCATGGTGTCAAAAAACACATCAAAAAGATGTTTGAGTGCATAAAGACCCATCGCATCTATCGATACCGATGCAATCATAGACTATAGCACCTAATATAAATTAAGTCAATAGAAAATCAATGCATTTTACTATTTGTTGCGCTTTTTTTCAAGTACTTTTTTGAAAATAGGTAAAA
>JAAZEI010000326.1 GCA_012512355.1 Clostridiales bacterium
GCTAAATCCGGAAACCGTGATTGTTCTCTCAAAAGCATCCGAGCTTAAGCCCGCCACAATGGTACTCTGACAGCCGTCATAACAAAACGTCTCATAAATTTCATCACTGATGATAGCAAAATCGTACTGCTGCGCCAATTTCGTTACCATCTCCAGCACAGCTTTATTCCACACCATCCCTGTGGGATTACTGGGATTGTTGATAATAATCGCGCGCGTCCTCTTTGTCACGGCGCTTTCCAGTGACTCGCGGCTGGGCACATAACCTTGCGCCAGAGAAGTATGGACAGGGATAGCCTTCGCGCCTGCCATGGCAATCATTTCAGGATAGCTCAGCCAGCAGGGTGTTGGCAAAAGCACCTCATCACCCGATTCGAGCAAAGCGCACAAAGCTTCCATCAATACTTGTTTTGCACCTGTCCCCACAATGACCTGGTTGTTTTGATAGTCAACGCCCTTGTCCCTGTATTTCTTAGCAATGGCTTGGCGCAAATCAGGTATGCCGGCCGTCGCGGTATAGACAGTTTTCCCCTGTTCTATTGCTTCTTTTCCTGCTTGTCTAATATGAAAAGGAGTTTGAAAATCCGGCTCACCTGCCGCTAAACTGATGACATCCTGACCTTGTCTGCGTTTCTCATTCGCCAGCGCATTAAGACGCAAAGTAGCGGAGGGGGTTATGTTCTTACATAGATTCGATACTTGAAGGGGCATTGGCTTACCTCCGAATAAAATTTGACCAATTTGAAAGTCAACGAGGTATATCATGCATATTTTTTTAAGACCTGTCAATCAGCATTTGTTTAGAGATGTAGTTTATTCGATAAAATTAATAATTTCTGCGCTCGGATCCTACCTTTAAAGGTTTAATAATTGTATCTCGAGATGACTCACATACACTGCATCGTAATCCTCTCAACGATATAATGCAGGATAATGCCGCCATTCATGCAATAACACTTAAGATTCAGGCTTCGACAGGCCGCTGATCGCTAGATGGGCGGTTTTTCTGTTTAAAACAGCAGCTTCCTTTGTCCCTTTTATCTGTCCGACTGACAGATAATAAAAGTATATTTTATTGATGTAACTACCAGCCATTTATTCTATACCTGGTTAGATTTCACTATATCGATGCCATCGCGACCAAATGCCCATCCTCCCTGGGTAAACGTTTGGAATAATGAATGTACCAAAGAAGCATCCACAAACCTCGCACGGCACTCCCCACAGCGAGAGCCCAGTAAATCCCGCTCAAGCCCATCGGTCCGCCTGCGAGTATGATTGCCACAATCAGGCGGCCAAAGTTTGAACCGGCGCTGACAACAAAAGGATGCATGGTTTTGCCCATCCCACGAAAAGAGCCTGCAGCCACACCCTCTATGCATTGAAAAGTTTGTCCGATGGCCAGAATGCGCAAATATGCGACACCGTAACCCACCACCAATTCGTTGTCAGGCATAAAAAACCTCATCAATACGCCCCCTGCAAAGAAGAGCGTAAAACTAACAGCAATGCCCCAAAGGAGCATGGCATAAAATGACAGCCGAAACCCTCGCCTTATCCTGCCCCATTTTCCCGCCCCAAAGTTTTGCCCTACAAATGAGGTCATGGCAGAGGCAAAACCCCCGCCAATGAGCCAGGAGAGGCTTTCTACCTGAGAGCCTATGCGCATCGCTGCCGTCACATCGGTCCCATATGCATTAATCATACGGGAAACCACCATTGCCAGCGAGGTGAATAGCAAGCTTTCAAGGGCAATAGGTGTCGTCCAGCGAGCTATCTGGCGCAAATCTTCTTTAAAAGCTCTGACGAAAGGCCAGAAGGTGTCAAAAGGCCGATGCTTATTTTTTATAAGTGCTGCCGTCAATAAAAAAGCAGAAACAAATTGTGCAAATGCGGTGGCGATTGCTGCGCCTTTTACACCAAGATGAAAAGTGAAAATCAAAATTGGGTCCAGTATGATATTAAGTCCCAAAGCAATAAAATTTATTTTAAAAGGCAGCCCCGAATTTCCGCTGCCGCTGAAAATGCCAATGGCTGCAGCAGAAATAAAATTGAAGGGAATACCAAAGGCAACGATGACCATATATTCCTGTGCTGATCTGGATACCTCCGGCGTTAAATTAAGAATGCCAACAAGCGGTACCCTGAAAATAATGAGAAAGGCAGCAAACATGACCCCCAAGGCTGCTGCCAGGGTATAGGAACTCTGAGCAAGGCGCCTGGCCGTTCTAAGCTCTCCGCGTCCAATGTTCTGGGATACGCCAATCTCCGCCCCCCGAGCGCCAAAGGCTGCAAAAGCCATGGAAAGCCACAGGTACATCCCGACAGACCCAGAGACCGCAACAGCCATTCCGCTATTTTCACCCATCCGTCCCAGCCAAAACATATCCGTCAGGTTGTAAGTCATTTGAATAATTTGAGAACCAATTAATGGAAGAGATACCAGCATCAGCTTGGATAATATCCCTCCCCTGGTTAAATCAAATTTGTTTGCCTTTGTTGTGCCCGTTTTGCTCATGTCTCTTCCATTCTATGTTACAAGATTTCCGGCTGATTATAACGGCTTAATCCGAATCAATCAATAAGCAGCAAAAAGAGCAAAAAAGATAAATAAAAAAGCCCGACAGCCATCATGCCGGACTTTGTTCAAACAATATTTTACTGAAATATTTCTTTCACCTTGTCTTTAAAGCTCTTTTGACGTTCTGAATCCTTGCCTGTACTCAACTCTTCAAACTCACGCAATAGTTCTTTTTGCTTATCATTCAACCGCTTGGGCACTTCAACCCTCACCGTCACCACCAAGTCTCCCTTGACATTGGAACGCAATCTGGGCAGACCCTTGCCTTTGATGCGAAAACTGGTATCAGTTTGCGTGCCTTCAGGGATTTTGTGGGGCACTTCCCCATCAAGGGTTGGTATTTCAAGCTCGGCACCCAGTGCTGCCTGAGTAAAGCTAATGGGCATCTCCATATAAAGGTTTATGCCATCCCGCTTAAACAGCTTATGGGGTGAAACATTGATAACAACTTGTAAATCCCCATTGGGCCCGCCATTGCGGCCAGGCTCGCCCTGTCCGCCAAGAACAATGACCTGCCCATTATCAATGCCTGCAGGTATTGTGACATTGGCTGTACGTTTATGCTTTTTCTGACCGGTACCAGTACATGATGTGCAGGGTTCTTTAACTATCTTCCCGGTTCCCTGACAGTTGCTGCACGGACGGACTGTCACCATAAAACCGCCGCCTGCGCGAACTTGTCCGGAGCCATTGCAAGTCGGGCAAGTTTCGGGTTGGGTGCCTGGCTTGGCCCCGCTGCCATGGCAAATATCGCAGTTTTCATTTCGCGTAAAATCAAAAGTTTTCTTCGCACCTTTGGCCGCTTCCTCAAAACTGATCCGCATGCTGAACCTAAGGTCGTTTCCCTGCTGCGGTGCATTCCTGGAACGCGCGCCGCCCATCCCACCCATGCCTCCGCCGCCGAAAAGCTGGTCAAAGATGCTCTCAAAGCCGCCCATCTGACTTGGATCAAAGCCGTAACCGCCAAAGCCGCTGCCGCCCATTTGCGGGCCATCCATTCCAAATTGATCATAGCGGGCGCGTTTTTCTGCATCTGACAGTACTTCATTGGCTTCATTAAGCTCTTTGAAACGATCTTCAGCTGCTTTATCGTTAGGGTGCAGATCGGGATGCGATTCTTTGGCAAGCTTGCGATATGCTTTTTTGATATCGTCCTGGCTTGCCCCTTTCGCAACTCCAAGCACCTCGTAATAATCTCGTTTTGTGGCCATTCATATCTCCTCGTTAAGGCAAACAAATCATGGGCTGCACGTTGTTTTCCAACATTAAAACCATGGATCACTGCATTTTATCATCATTTTATGATTTATTTAATATATAGGATGGGGCTGCAGCAATTTTTACCACAACCCCACCCTCAGCACTTATTAGTGTACTTCGCCTTCTACATCCACAGATCCATCGGGATTCTCAACAGGGCCGGGCTCATTTACGGGCTGTCCATCCGCAGGTGCAGCACCTTGATCCTGGTAAAGCTTGCCAAAGATCTCATACACCTTCTGTGTCATGCTATCCATTGCGGGCTTGATTTCCTCTGCTTTTGCACCTTCACGAACCTTTTTAAAGGCTTCAATCTCTGACTCGACGGTTGCTTTATCTTCGGGCGTCATTTTTTCGCCATTATCGCGCAGTTGTTTTTCCAAGTCATAGATAAGATTATCAGCGCGGTTTAGGGTTTCTACCTCATCCTTGCGCTGTTTATCCTGCTCGGCATACTGTTCAGCTTCCTTGATTCTGGTGTTGATTTCATCCTCGTTGAGGTTGGTGGAAGCAGTTATGGTAATGTTCTGGCTGTTGCCTGTTCCAAGGTCCTTGGCAGAAACACTGACAATACCATTTTTATCAATTGCGAACTTGACCTCGATCTGCGGAACGCCGCGGGGAGCCGAAGGAATGCCTGTCAATTGGAAACGCCCAAGCGTTTTATTGTCAAAGGCCATGGGGCGCTCGCCTTGCAAAACATGAATCTCAACAGTGGTCTGGCCATCTGCAGCAGTAGAGAACACCTGGCTCTTCTCTGTGGGGATGGTCGTATTGCGTTCAATGAGTCGGGTAAAGATATGACCTTCTGTTTCAAGGCCCAAAGAAAGGGGCGTGACATCCAAAAGCAACACATCTTTCACTTCGCCGCCCAACACGCCTGCCTGAATGGCAGCACCGATGGCAACACATTCATCCGGGTTGATCTGCTTGTAAGGCTCTTTGCCTGTGATATTTTTTACTGCATCCTGCACGGCGGGGATACGCGTAGAGCCCCCCACGAGAATAACACGATCTACCTGCTGTGCGGTCAGCCCTGAGTCTTTCAAGGCAGTCTGCATAGGGCTGATTGTGCGCTCTACCAAATCCGAGGTCAGCTCATTGAATTTGGCGCGGGTCAAGGTGATATCAAGGTGCTTGGGGCCATTGGCATCTGCAGTAATGAAGGGCAGGTTAATATTGGCCGCCATGACACCTGACAGGTCAATCTTTGCTTTTTCCGCAGCTTCCTTTAAGCGCTGAAAGGCCATGCGATCTTTATTGAGGTCGATACCATTTTCCTTGCGGAAGGTTTCCGCAACATAATTAATGACGCGGTCATCAAAGTCGTCGCCGCCCAGCGTTGTATCGCCGTTGGTGGCGAGCACTTCAAAAACGCCGTCGCCAATCTCGAGGATACTGACGTCAAAGGTACCGCCGCCAAGATCAAATACAAGAATTTTATGGGAGTGTTCCTTATCAAGGCCATATGCCAGGGAGGCTGCCGTGGGCTCGTTGATAATGCGCATGACTTCAAGACCCGCAATACGGCCTGCATCCTTAGTTGCCTGACGCTGGGAGTCAGAGAAATAGGCGGGCACCGTAATGACAGCCTGGGTGACGGATTGCCCCAGATAAGCTTCCGCATCCTGTTTGAGCTTTTGCAAAATCATGGCGGAAATATCTTGGGGGGTGTATGTTTTCCCATCAATGTCTATTTTGAAATCGCTGCCCATTTGGCGCTTGATGGACGCAATGGTGCGCTCGGGGTTGGTAATAGCCTGCCGCTTGGCAATCTGACCTACCAGACGCTCGCCATCTTTGGTGAATGCAACAACAGAAGGCGTTGTCCTGGCACCCTCGGGATTTGGAATTACGACCGGCTCGCCGCCTTCCATCACAGCAACGCAGCTGTTGGTGGTTCCAAGATCAATACCGATAATTTTACTCATTTAGTTTCCTCTTTCCGTAATACATATTATATAGTTGATAAATTCTTTAATTGACGGTTATCCGACAATGACCTTCACCATGGCATGGCGCAATATGTTATCGCCCATGCGGTAGCCTTTGAGCAGTACTTGTGCGACAGTACCCGGCTCGCCTTCATCAGGACCTCCCTGAGTTACTGCATCTTCCAATTTTGGGTCAAATGGTTCACCTACACGGTCAATAACGCTGACTCCTCGCTTTTCAAGGGTATCCATCAATTGCTTTTGCACCAATTTAACACCATTTGTCAGCGCTTCATCAGTACTTTCCACTTCGAGTGCCCGTTCAAGATTATCGCAGACACTGAGTATGGTTTTGATAAAGGCAGCAGCACCATCTTCGAAGGCCTCACTGCGCACCGTCGCATTGCGGCGGCGAAAATTGTCAAACTCCGCTTGTACACGCTGAGCCATATTCAAGTACTCATCGCGCTTTAATTGAGCTTGTGTTAATTGCTCTTCCAAAGTTTGAAGCTGCTCTTGCGCGTCCTCACTGTGCAGGTCAGATTCTGTCTCCTCCACTGAGTCTGCAGATTCCTGGTATAAGGTCTCTGCCTTATCATTTGACTGTTCTTTCGTGCGTTTCATGCTACCTCCGGAATTAATTATTATAGTTGGCTGTCAATATCTCACTAAGTGCATGGCCTGCAATACGCAGGGTGTTCATGACCTTAGGGTATGGCATCCTGGTAGGTCCGACAACTCCAATAGCGCCTCTATGTCCATGACCAACTTCGTAAAAGGCGGTCAGAATTGATAAATCACCCATCCCCTGAATGCCGCTTTCCGCGCCGATATGAACGCTGAAATCGCTTTGAGCATTATCCTTAAGCAAGTCGATTAAACCAATTTTCTCTCTCAAAGCATGAAGAACATTCCTGGCCTTATCTACATCATAGTACTCCGGATATTGAAGCATGTGATGTGAGCCGAACAGCTTCAGGTTATCATTGGCCGATTGTCTCTCCAGCTTCCCTGCCAAATCAGCAATCCCTCCCAGGACCTGCTGTTCAAAAGGAGCATTGGTGACAAAAACATTCAAAAATTCCTGGGCTTCGCGCAGAGTCTTGTTTTGAAGTCGTTCGGTCAAAATACGGCTGATAGCATACAAACCATCATGATCAATCATATCTGAAACATGCAGTATGCTATCCCGAAATATACCCCCGTCAGTGACCACTACAACAAGGGCTGTTGCGCGGTTGATGGGAACAAGCTGCAGGCTGTTGATGCGCAGCTCTTCTTGCTTTGGCATCATCACGACAGATGCGTACTGCGTCAGGTCGCTCAGTGCTTCCGCAGCACCCGCCGCAACATCATTTAGCTGATTTAAACGGCTGATGAAATCTTCTCGAAAACGCTTTGATTCTTCCTCAACGAGAGAATCCCCCTCGCACATGCTGTCAACATATAAACGGTATGCCTTCGCATTGGGAACACGCCCTGCTGATACATGCGGCTGCACCAGGTACCCCAACTCTTCCAGGTCACTCATTTCATTGCGGATGGTTGCACTTGAAAGACCCGAAATGTACTTGCTGGAAATAGTCCGGGAACCAACAGGAACAGCTGTGCTGATATAATCATCAATTACCGCTTTGAGAATGCACATTTTGCGCTCATCCAACTCCATTGCTTCCCTCCTTCTCCATCTTTTTGGCTGAATTAGCACTCTCTATGTTCGAGTGCTAATTCGTGTACTTAATGTAACATGCTTCAAGTACCTTGTCAAGAGAAAGGGAGGGCCTTTTGATATCTAATATAGATTGTCCATGATCATTCATATCAACAAGCACCCTGCTTAATCAGCAAATAATGCACTGCATTTTATGGTTTTATTTTTGTTTAATAATGATACCGAATCTAATCAAGGGAGTCCTTATCACTGAATCATAAAAAATGCGCTCCCGCCAAAGCAAGGAGCGCGTTTAAGGCATATATTTATTTTTCTCTTCTGAGCTGTTTGCTAATATCGTCTATGGCATTTCGCAAAGGCATGCTCGTTTTACTCAAGGCTTCGATTTTTGAACAACCATGGATCACAGTTGTATGGTCACGTCCGCCAAGACCTTCGCCAATTTTTGGCAGGGATGCACTGGTTAATTTACGAGACAGGTACATAACAATTTGCCGTGGTACGGTAAAACTCTGGTTGCGACGAGGTCCTCTGACTTCTTCGGGTGTTACAGCGTAATAGGCGCATACCGCTTCAATAATATCTTCAATATCAATTGAACTTGGTTGATGATCATGGAAAACCTCCCGCAAAGCCTCCTCTGCCAAGGGCATATCAATGTCCCTTTTAGAGAGCGATGCATAAGCAACCAGTCGGTTGAGGCTGCCTTCAAGTTCTCGAATATTAGAATCAACGCGTTGTGCGATTAACAGCAGTACATCGTCCCCTACCTTTATGAGTTCATCCGTTGCCTTCCGTCTGAGGATGGCGCAGCGCGTATCCACATCGGGCTTTTGTATATCAGCAATCAGCCCCCATTCAAAACGACTGCGAAGTCTCTCTTCCAGCCTGGCGATTTCTTTGGGAGGTCTGTCCGAAGAAATAATGATTTGTTTACCGGCATTATGAAGCGCGTTAAATGTATGAAAAAACTCTTCCTGTGTGCTGTCACGCCCGGCAATAAACTGAATATCATCAATAAGGAGGACATCGACATTGCGGTATTTCTCTCTAAAAGCCGCGTTTTTATTAGATTGAATGGCGGCCACCAACTCAATGGTAAAAGTTTCGCTTGTAACATACTCAATGCGAGTATCAGGCTTTTCATTAGCAACAAAGTGACCTATCGCCTGCATCAAATGGGTCTTTCCAAGGCCCACACCCCCATAAATAAAAAACGGATTGTATGCGTTGGCCGGAGCATCTGCAACTGCCAGAGATGCCGCATGCGCAAAGCGATTGCCGCTGCCCACAATGAATGTATCAAAGGTATACCTGCTGTTAAGCTGTGGGGTGGGCTTCCTGAGCGGATCTCCGCCCTTTTTATAGTCAGCTGCCTGTTTGGGCGTGAGGATGGTCAATTTTAAATCCTTGCCTGTCACCTGCTTTAAGGCATTTGATATCATCAAAGAATAACGCGGAACAACAAAGGTATGGTAATAATCCGCCACTGCTTCAACAAAATATTGATTGCCAGAGAAGTCCAGCGGCCGCAAAGCTGCTGCAATCCAAGTAGAGTAAGTAACCTCACTCATCTCCGCTCTCATGAGCTGGCAAGCCGCATCCCATACTGCCTCATGTTCCAATCCGTCGACCTCCATAGTATGTATTGCTTTATACAATCGTAACAACCTCTTAATGGTTAGCATTAGTTCAAAAATACGCCACTGAATACAGGCTATCTGTTAGTTGTGGATAACCAGACTGTGGATAAGTACAGTATTTATCCGGTACAGCCTGAATGCTACCACAGAAAAGCC